>JAKIYP010000099.1 GCA_022708505.1 Bacteroidota bacterium | reverse complement strand
CGTGCAAAGTCAAGTACTTTAAATGTATTATCAGCTATACCTCCAGCTATACCTCTAGCTATACCACTATCAATAGTATTGATAATTTCATCTACTTGATTATCAAATTCTTGATGTGCATCAGCTATGCCTTCAGCTATACCTCCAACTTTATCAGCACAATACTCAATAATTTGATTGAGGATCGTGTCGATGCCGTGCAAGTCCCATTTTATAGATGAAACATCCGGGGAAAATGGCATTTTCGCTTTAAATGCCGGATGAATAAATAATTCTATCTCAAAGAATGTGTGATTTTCGTCGGTGTAAAAACGTGGTTCGGGAGAGCCATTCTCTTTCAATGCCTTTAGAATTGTTGGAATTCCGGTTGCCCGGCCTTCGGTAAGCTCCAGTTCCTTCAGGAACTCACCCAGCCGGCGGTTACGGTATCGCCTGCTACGTACCTGACGCTGATTAAAGTTTCGATAAATTGCATCAGGATTCCAGCCTTGTTTGTATTCAATCCGTTCAGATTCTACGGTACGGGCAGAAAGTAAATCTTCTATGTTGATATGAAGCGTCATTGTAATTAACCGTTTATTACGATGTTAAAAAGCACCGATACTATTTCAAAATTATCCTGATTTTACTTCTTTCTTTTCCCTGAGCCAATTGATCCACATAGCTTTTGAATGCATCGATAGCTTCATCGGGTGTTAAGGGTTTGTTGAAAGTCGATTTCATACCCTCGAGACTCAGTTCTACTTTTTCCAATCCCTGGTGCAAATCCATAATCGCGTTGCGGATGCGAAGAGCATTGGTTTTGGTAATTTCAACGGTACCCGATTTGAAATCTGAAAGCAGCTGCTGGTCGGCCTGGGCGAGCAGGTTGATTTTTTGCTTGACCATGGGGTCGTCCAGAATTTCCTTCAGGGTATCGGTCCATTGACCAAGCAAATCCGACAAATCGCTTTTCAATTGCCGGATACCCACCACTTCCATAGTTTCGTAGTCAGCAGGATTAAAATCGTGGAATGGCGTAGTAAGAATCAAGTTTTTGTTCACTTTCGTATCCGCCGGTTGCAGCTTATTTATTTTACTCAGCCACTGCATATATTGTCCCGATGAAAGAAAATCTGCATCCTTCAAAATATCACATACCGATTTATCATTCGAATCGAGCAAAGATAATTTCTGCGTGTGGTCGGCATCGCTGATGCGGTGTTTCAGGTACATCGACAGGTACCAGTCGGCATAGCGCTCTTTGAGTTTCCGCAGGTTTTCTTTGTAGCTTTCAGTTTTTGCATCGTCGTTTACATCCAGCACGGTAGGAAGTTGATTGATGGCATCGCTGATTTCATCTTTAAAACCCAAATCGGTGATGAATTGACGACACTGCTGCAAGTAACTGATTTCTTCGTTGAGCAGATTGAGTCCGGCGAGTTTTTTTTCCAGCCGTTCAACATCCTGTTTTGTCGGTAATATTTCATTTAACTGTTCTTGGGTGTACGAGAAGTTTTTGATTTTAGCTTCCGTAGTGTAATTAGCCAGTTTATCGCAGAAGGATGAAAAAGCACTAAAATGCAGTCGGTACTTTCTCGCCTGTTCAATATCCACAATTTCAACACCTCTGAAAATATATCCACCCTGCACTTTACTGAGTAGGGTTACCGTACGTTTAGCCCAATCGCTGGCTGCACTCACTAAGTGGGTGTAGGTAGCAGGATCTTTCAGTTGGTTGCTCAGGTCGCGTCCCAACATGGCTGTAAACATGCTTTTAAGTACAGCCAAGTTTAGTCCCTTCGGCGGTTTAATGTGGGTAAAAGAATAAAAATCCTGTTTTTGAACATCCTTCAACTCGTGCAGGTTGGTTGAATTAATCGATTTTCCGGAGTTCAGTGTGATTTCAATTTCACCCAAAGCAGCGAGGGTAGCCATTACCACAAACTCTAATTCAGCTTCGATGTGGAAATCCTTCGTGAGCCACACATTGTCGCTTCTGTCTAAGTACCCAATAATCTCATCCCTGTTCAGCACCTTACCATCTCCTTTTTCTTTCATGCTGTCCAATAGCTTTTTCGCATACGGAGAATGGTTGATGTCGAGCATGCCCGGCACCCAGCAACCCAATCCTGATAACACACCTTCCCCATCTCTGTTGGCTTGTTCGGGATTGGCAACTTTAGCGAGGGCCTGCCGTATGAGCCTGTCGAAATTATCTTTGGTTATAGGAGTGTTGAGTTGTGTGAATTTAGGATATTCGGGATTTTCATCGGCAAACCAACTTTCAAAAACGATGGATGCTACTGTTGAGAAAACTTGTTCCTTGGTAGCTCCCGCTCCGGGTAAAGGATAACCACTTAAAGGCAGTTCCTTTCCCATATAATCTACTAATGTGATTTGCACGTATTCCTGATCGAACAGTGCACGTGCTTTCTTGTTTAATTCATCAATCTTTTGGCGGTAAATGGGCTTCTGCGAACTGTCTGCCCGTACTTCCAGCGCCAAAGCAGCGCCGAAAAGCAAAACAGTTTCTTTGAATTCTTTTGATAATCCATCGAACACAAAATAGACTTCATCTTCCTCGTGATTGCGGCTTTTCTTGCTTTCTTCGAAAATCGGCATGAAATACATGTAGAAATGCTGCTTGGGGTGAGTAGTCGACTTTTCGTTGGGATTTCCAAAGAAAATATAGCCATCGCGGTAGGTTTTATGAGACTTCCAATCGATATTATGTTCCCATATTTTAAATCCGGTTCGATAGGTGTCGTGGTCAAGCGGCAGATTCACTTCCAGAAACTTAAAGAAATACTCATCTTTAAGCGAATCGGACATCGTAGCCGCATAGTCTTTAATTTTCTGATCGAAATTGATGCCTCCCTCAACGCGCAGGTGGTACTCGGCATTTTCGACATTTTTATCGAAATACTGTCCCGAAGTGGCCGTGATAATCTGTTGCGCCGAGGTATTGATTATGTCGATAAGGAACTCCCTGTCGTTAGCCAATTTGTCCGTCAGACAAAGGTCATCGACCAAATGCTCGGCATTGCTCCCATTTTGTTTGGGCAGCTCGTGCTGCAGTATTTTAATGGCACAGGCATTCACAATGCGGCGGGCAATTGGTTTTTTGGCAGCTCTGACACCTGTAAAATACGACTCAATTTTATCGATGGTGGTATCTGTTATTTCCTTCACCCGTAATACATCCGGTATGGCCATCATATCCTGACTCTTCTGAATATCTTCCCAGTAGCGATCGTAAGTGAGTAAGCCCGGATTTTCTTTCGGTACATCCTGCTCCATTAATTCAGCAAATTGATTAGAAAGCGTTTTGAGAATTTCACGCTGACTTTTTCCAATTCTGATTTTTTCGAAATTTTCGAAGTAAGAAGGATGAACCGGAAAAAGTTCGACATAATCTTGGGTTCGACCGTGCATGTCGGTAAACAAATGCAGGAAAGGATCGAGATGATTTTTAATCTTTTGTTTCTGATGTTCGTCTTTTCTCAGTAAGCGATTTTTTACGATAAAAGCCACATCCTCTTTGGTAATAATGATGTCTTTGTAGCGATCGTTAACCTTCTGTAGCATGTCAGCGGCAAACTGAAACTCAGGTGAGTGATAAATCATTTCCTGTACTCCAAAGATAAATTTGAATTTCGATTTATCACAAGCCTGCCCCAATGCTTGAAGTACTGCCAAATCCTGATTTAGTTTGTCGGCAGCACTGCGACCTTTCAGGTATGCAAGCATTTCATCAATAACTACCAATAGACCTTTTTCAGGATACTTTTCCTCAAACTCGGCCATCATCAGTAAAAGCTTATCGAAGTATGGTTTGGGACCATGACCATCGAAGCTAAAACTTACACCAACGCTGTTCAGATAATTTTCAAGTTGATAAGTAATCACCTCCCACAGACTTTCAGTATTTCCCAATTCGAATCGTAATACCTTAAACTTACCTGAAATTGCTTGCAAGTCGTTTTTTGGTTTTTCATCATTCACCAATTCGATAAGCTTTTCATCCTCAGCGATTAGTGATACTAAAGACATCAAGTGTGATTTACCGGTTCCATAGTTACCTACTACCTGAATACCGAATGATTCACCAGTATAATTGAAGTCGAGATTTCGTACCATCAGTGGTATGAGGTGATTTTTGAAGGTCTTCGAAAATACGAAGGTTTTTACTAAGGATTGCTGGTAGTCAGATTCACTGGTTCGACTAAACTTAACAACTTCGGTTATGGGTTCGAAGTTTAACAGCTCGTTGTATTTCATATTTTTATGTGACTTAGATTTCCGATAAATATTTTTATACCTTGTTCTTTGGTTAAGAAATAGAGATTATCAGTATCACTTTCTCCTGGCCATTTCAAAAATAATGTATTGTTTTGTGAATAACTATCCAGCAAAGCAGAAAAATCCATCTTTATTTCAGGTTCTAATAATATTCCAACATTTGTTATTGCTAATATCTTTCCAAATTCAGGATGGATGTAAATTGCCTGTTGCAACATTTCGAACAATTTATTAGAAAACATCATGGGCAACTTGACAGACTCCTTCAAATTGTGAAAATGTTCAGACAAATGCCACCCAACATTGAATGGCTTTAACTCCCAATGATCACCTGTGTATACGATTATTTTGTTGCGAGATTGTGATTTGATGTATTTAGAAATTGTGTTAACAGTTGAACTATTCACTTGTGGATTGATTAAATTATTCAAATTCGATTTTTAACAGCTACTTTTAATCGTCAAATTTAATTAAAAACTTAATAACTGTCAAATACCTGTCGGAATTTTCCTTCAATTTCTGATTAAACAGTCATTTGATTGGAGGTGCAATTAGTAATCAGGCAGGAAGCCTTATGTTTTGCTTGACATCAGGCAGGTGAACATGCTTTGACGGGAAAACTTTTCAAAAAGCTCAGGGCTTTTTTTGTTTCGTTGGGAAGAGATAAAGAAAAAGCCCTGAGCTTTTTGTAAAAACCTCTGGGCTTTTTATAGAAACCTCTGGGCTTTTTTTGAAAACCTCTGGGCTTTTTGTTGGAGACAGGCGATAATCTTGCGCTGCGTGCGGGACGGTATGGGTTCGTTATTGGCTACTTTTATTCAACGACGGTTAATACCTGCTTTAAGGTCCCGCTGCATTTGATGCTTTTATCGCTGTTGCTGGTCTTTAGTCTCAGGATGTAATTGCCTGGTTCTAACCGGGGATTCATAAAAATGGTTTGATTGAAACTGTATTTCATAAAGTCTAATGCCCTGATTGCCCTTTTGGGATGATGCACATCACAAAAGAAGACTCCCTGCTCCGGATCTTCGGGGTCAAACTGCAGGTTCTCTCCTTTAATTATTGCATTTCCTCCCGGTGTGATGATGTTGTTTGTTTTCTGGCTTACGCCATCAAAGTATGTCTTGATTTCCGGTAAAGTTGATTTGACTTTCTTCAACACAATGTTGGCAGTAACCGGTTTCAGGCGTTGGCCGGCACACATGGTGTAACTTATTTTTTGTTTCTTTGGGTCAAAATAGTCGTCTTCTGTTTCGAATACGCCCTTGATGGTTGGTCTTACTTTGAATAGGGGCGTGTTAACGGTGCAACCTTCTTCCAAAAGTCTGTTGACGGATTGTATCAGTCGCTCCATGACGGCTATTGCCTGTGGACGGGTTATACCGCTACCTTCTTCTACCA
>JAKIYP010000002.1 GCA_022708505.1 Bacteroidota bacterium | reverse complement strand
AAAACTCCCTGTTATTCAGGTAGTGGTTGAGCCGGAGTCGGTTGATCTGGAACATTATAAACAGATTGGAAACGAAAGCACCCGCACCATTGAGTTCGAACCCGGTAAATTGTACGTGAAAGAAACGATTTATCCCAAATACGGATTGAAGGACAATACTTATGTTCCTGAAGACGGCCAAAGTGGTGTTCTCATGGCGCAACGTATATTAACTCCTATCTATAAAGGCCTGCCGGGTGCCAAAAACTGATGTTCTAAAATGAATTAACAAATTAGTCTGGTTAATTAGGGGGGTAAGATATTGTTTATTAGGTGTATAAAGTGTTATTTTGATTTATTGTTGATTTTTTTATCTCGACAAAATCTCCATCGCCATACTACCAATTCATGAACTAAAATTGAAAATATACAAATAAAGTAGGAAATATAGGTACCGTTTGTAAAATTTTTTTTCAAAGAACTTATTAATAAAACGATTGAAATAAAAAGCATAATCAGCAAAAAAACATCTAATATATATAGTGGTTTTTTTACGTAGTATTCCAGTACAACTCTCCATTCATTATTGTTTTTTTTGATATTTTCTATATCAACATATTCATCAATGGCGTGATGGTGAACAATTGTTGTCGTTACAATTGTTAGAAGAGTATTTAATATCAGGATAATAGTATAAATTAAGATTTCGTGTGAATAAGCTAAAAGAGCAGCTAAAAAAATTGCATTTAATAGCATTAATACAACAGAGAGAAAATTTAGTCTTTTTAATTTGATAATATTGAAATGCTTTTCAATAATATGTATTTCTTTATTGTCAAAATATATCCATGCTAATATCCAAATAAATGTTGTAGCAAATAATATTATAGCTAAAATTCCGTGAAATAAATCTGATTTTAGTAGTAATGCATACTTATTTGCAGATAATATACCAATAGCAACAGCAATTAATATGCTCACGCTAAATTGAAAATACATTTTTAATTCTTCAAGAAGTTCCTTTTTCATAATTTATAAAATAAAATTTATGTATAAAATGATTCCCTCATATTAACTCTTAAATAACATACAACATACTATAAATATGCGAACTGAATTATGAATAGATAATAAGGCAATTTCGCATCTATTAATTCATTTGATATATTTCAAACAATTGAAATAGTGTAATTGTCCCCCAAAAATAATAACATAAATTGAATAAACAATATAAAAAATTAACAAATTGCACAAAACATCATCACATTGAGATTCAGCCACCTATCCAACACCCTTATTAAAATTAAAATGATTATCCGTTGTATTACCTAAATTGATTTTTATATGTAACCGAGGCTATCATAAGCCTGTCGAATAAATTTTCTCCAAAATATCTTCTATTGAATTTGTAACAGAATTCATTCAGGTAGTTTTGAAGATATTCAGGTTTAATGTCGTGATAAATGTCCAGTAACATTCTTTTTGCGTTACTGATTGCTATATGAACCCAAGGCAATACTTTTCCAGTTTCATCTTTAGGTATTACTTGTGGACGGTGCTCTTTGACAATATCTTTTAATTTGACGTAGGAAGTTGAATCGTCAGAATCAATGGTCGACTCTTTGGTTATATTATTTTCAGCCAACGAGGTGATTGTCTCTGATTTCAAGTTATTTATGACAATCATTTTGATATGTCCCACTTTTCTGGGTTTACCACTTTTGGTTGTCTGTCCTTCAACAGGTTGACTTTCGGCCATTACAAGAACTTTGCTCTTTTTCTGGCTTCCACGACCTCTTTTCAATGGTTTTTTCTTTTCATCATCAGGAGTTTCTGTTGAAAAAAATCCTTCATCTAATTCAATAACACCTGATAATGAATACATTTCATCTCTTCTACCCATAACCTCACGAAGTTTATGGAGTAAAGTCCAGATTGGTTCATAGCGATTATGACCTAATTGACGTTGGAGTTCAGCTGCTGAAAAGCTTTTCTTTGTGCTTGTCAACAAATGAATAGCTATAAACCAATAACGAAATGGTAGTTGTGAACCATGCATTACTGTATTGGCACGTAAACTTTGACGTTTACCGCATTTCTTGCATTCATAACTCTCTTTGTCATGTTTCCAATAATGACTTGTACCACCGCAATGTGGACAAACAACACCTTGCTGGTCTCGATACTCTTTAAATTTGACTCTACAACTTGCTTTGTCTGGGTATTGCGCAACAAAATTTAATAAATTCATGCCGTTTCTGATTAGTTACTTCAAAGATAATCATTATAGGCGAAATATCGGATAATCATAAAATTAAATTAAAAAACACCAAAATTCTTTATACCACACGATTTGTTTAACCACCATCCTTTAAATTTGCACCTGAACAACCCAAGGGGTTAAATCAAATTAACCCCTTTATTAAACTTTTACAAAAATGAAAGAAAAATTAAGCTGTTCCAGTTTACAGGAAGAACTATGTGCATTTTTAAAGCGCAACGCGATTAACTTTCCCGGCAACGATGCCCTGTTGCAAGAAATCACCCAACGAGTTTTAAGTGCCATGCATGAAACAGAACGCCACAAGTTGAGCCGTTTTTTGAAGCTTTTCAACAGACGTGCGAACACACTCAGCCCTGAGTTTACCAAAGTTATCCGCTACGACAGGCGGTTGATGAAAGCTATGGAACACATCGAAAAGCATTTCGACCAGGAATTACCTTTGCCCTGGATGGCTGATTACGTGGGACTGGCGAAAGAAACTTTGTGCCGCATGTTCCACAGTCAGCTATCGGTTACCTACACCACTTATGTGAATAATATCCGGATCGAGAAGTCAATTCCCCTGTTGTTGTATTCAGATTATACCATCAGCGACATAGCTTACCAGTGTGGATTTAACAGCAATCACTATTTTAACCGGACATTCAGGAAGGTAAAAGGAGTGAGTCCGGGGGAGTTTAGTAAAGGAGAATAGTTGATTAAAAACATGAAAAACCCCGAAACAGCACGACCATTAATAGCTAAAATGCTATGTTGATCGTTGCCGATTCGGGGTATAAATTTTACTCCCTACGTAAATTCATTTTACGTCCTGCGTAAAATCAGGTGACGTCCTACGTAAAATTACTTTATATACTACGTAAAATCATTTTAGTCACTACATAAAATGAATTTAATATGCATAATTTTTCGTCTTATACTGGTTTAAGTAGACACTTTTGAACCAGTTATACTAAAAAAGCAGACACTTGCGAAAGAAGGGCGAAAACTTGTATGCTAAGAAGAAAACCGATAGTAGAATAAATGCTATTACAATCAAAAACAACTTTAATTTGAATGAATTGCAGGTTGGTTTTTCAATAGTTTGTTGTTGATTGGTAACTTGTGCGGTCGCATTGGAAACGCTTTCCAAAGCAAGTTCGTGTTGCTTGTTGGTTTTGATCTGTTGCACACTTTTGCGCATGTATATGCCTTTATTCGGCTTAAGAGAATCATGCAACAAAGCGGTAATTACAACCGGCAGACTGTCGGATGTAATTACCACGATTTCTTCCCAACTTGTTACTGTTTCTTGTTGATTGTGCATTTTCGCGGAAACTTCTTGCTGTTCATTGGTATTCAATGTTGTTGCTTGTTGTGTAACGGCAACGTTGCCCAGTTGGGCGGTGGATTTACATCCACCCCAACTGAGACTTACTACCAATAAAATCAATATACATGCAAATTTAAAATCAGCTAACCGGTTCAACCACCCCTTACGAAAGCGATTGTTTGCCGGACGTGCTTTACAAATGCGTTCAATAAACGACTTACGTTCGTTCTTGAGTTTTTCGTATAGCAATTCCGGATTGGGATGCTCATTCACGGCTTGCAGGGTTTGATTGCCTACCATGCCATCGACTTTCACTCCCAGTACCTTTTGTGGTATGTTGATGCCGGCTTTGCCACTCATCCAAACCCAATCGACCAACAAGTTGGCGATGGATTGATTCCGGATGTGGTCGGCTTGCCACCTGTCCCAATAGAATGGTTTCAGGAAGCAATAGATAACATCGTGTTCGTTCAGCGCTTTCAAATCGGCTATATTAACTAATCCGTCCTTGTTCTTGTCAAATTCCGCTTCTATCAGTCTTTTTAATGTTACACCCATGTGGGTGGGACCACCTGCATCAGCAGGGTCATGCACGAATAATCCTTCCCATTTCAAGATCAATGGGGCTAATTTTCTTATATCTGCCATCGCTCAAGCCCTCATTTTTACCTGGTGACTGATTTCGTCCAGCGTGTTCCTTTGTAGTTTCTGCAAATTCAGGATTTCATCCAACACGTTTTGTTGCCGTTCGATGATGCCATTGATGATGCGTACAAACCATTTCACGAAAAAGAAAAACAGACTGGTTGAAAGGATGATATAAGAAGCTGCCGCCACGATCAGGAAGCCGAAGTCGGCAACCGAGTTGCCGACTTCTTGTAGATTCATTGCTGTTTCCATGATTTTTAAATCAATCAAACGAATGATTATCTGAATCAAAACTGAATAACAGCATCTAAGGTTCCTGTCACCATTTCCTTGTTGTTTGGTGTCATGCACCGAATCATTACCGTGTATTCACCTGGTTCAAGCGCCGGAATGGTCACGTGGATTTCAGATGGTCTGATTCCGGAATAAATCGTAGCACGGTATTCGACGGCAGGGTCGGCAACAGAAACGAAAAAGATTCCCTGTTTGGGGTCGGTTTTGTCGAATCGAAGATTAGTTCCCAAAACCCTTGCAGTTCCTCCAGGTATACCACTGGTATTGATTTCATCGGTTGCAGAATCAATAAACTGAAGAATCTCAGGAGAAGTTTTCGACGTTGACACTTTTACCGGATCAACAAATGCTTTCAAATATTGAATGCGTGTTCCGGCTGTTGCTGATACTTTAATCCTATGCCGTGTTGGGTCAAAAAAATCGAGCTTATCGATGAATACGCCCGGAATACTGGAACGAAAACGGAACAAGGGAGTGGTAACGAAGTATCCTTTACCGAGATAGCGTAGAATTAACTGAGTCATTTTTTCGAAATAGGCCAGTGCCTGTGGTCGGGTTAAACCGGTACCTTCAGCAACGATATCATCCAATAACTCATCTAAATCTACTGTTTTTGTACTTGAAACAATAGCAACACAGTTTTTTCCATCTTTTGACATGCGATTGTCAATTAAACAATACTTTAACATAATTGGTTTGTTTTAAAAAATTAATAATTAGATAACTTGCAATCTACTTTTAGCATCTGATCAGAATGGGTGTTGATTACGATGCAAATGTAAGGGGTATTAAGCACTTTGAATTGCACAATATTGTCCGATATGGGAACTATATTGACGAAGTGAGAAAAGTTTAGAACAAAATATCCGGAATTAAAACTTATTTTTGCAACTTGTGTTATAAAGATTATTAATGCGCATCAGGAGTTAAATTAATATGAAAATAACAAAACTATTCATTCTTATTTGTATTGCCGTGGGATTACAGGAAATAGACGCTCAGGAGAACCTGACATACCAGTTGCCGCCGGAAAGTATTCTCCGGTTGGCCGATTTTGAACGCGCACCGCAGGTCGTGATCGACAGTAATAACGAGAACATGCTGTTCAGTTACCGCAGTACCTATAAATCGCTGGCCGACCTGAATCAGCAGGAAATCAGTCTGGCCGGTTTGCGGGTGAACCCGGTTACCAACATCAGTTCTTCGATTACCTATGTCAATAACCTGAAGGTTAGAAAAGTAAACGGCGATGAACCGCTACAGGTAAAAGGACTGCCGGCTAATCCCAGGCTGACTTACCTTACCTGGTCGCCCGATGAAAGCAAGGTTGCATTTGTGCACAACACAGGAGAAGGTGTTGAGTTATGGGTGCTGGATTTTGAAACTGCTACCGCGATCAAACTTACAGAAGCACGTGTGAATGCCAATCTGGGGAATCCGGTCAATTGGTACCGCGATAGTCAGTCGCTACTGGTGAGATTACTGCCCGAAAATCGTCCGGCTCTGATTGACGGCAAAAATTCCTTACCCGACGGACCCATTATCTCCGTTAGCGATGGTTCCAAGGCACAAAACCGCACTTATCAGGACTTGTTGAAGAACCCGACAGACGAGGCCAACTTTGTAACCCTGACCACTTCGGAACTGTACCGGGTGCAACTCGATGGAACCCGCAGTCTGTATAAAGCTGCGGATATGTATGCTAATGAAAGCTTTTCACCCGATGGCTCTTATGTGTTGATAACCACCATTCAGCGGCCGTTTTCGTATATCGTACCCATTAACCGTTTCCCACAATTGAATGTAGTGTACACTTCGCAGGGTGATGCAGTGAAGACTATTTCTGAAGTTCCGCTGACAGAGGTATTGCCGAAAGGATTTATGGCCGTGCGTACCGGCATGCGTGCCGTCAGTTGGCGTCCCGATGAACCGGCAACATTATGTTATGCTGAAGCGCAGGATGAGGGTGACCCGCAGAAAGAAGTCGAATTCCGCGATGCATTGTACTTGTGGAAAGCTCCGTTTAATGAAAAGCCGGTGTTGCTGACCAAAACAACACTGCGTTTTGCCGATATTATCTGGGGCAACGCGAACACGGCCGTGTTACAGGAAGAGTGGTATGATACCCGCATGCGCCGGGTTTCTCTTTTCGATCCGTCTAAACCGGAAAAAGCGCCCCGTTTGTTTAACGAGCGGAATTTTCAGGATATCTACGCCGACCCGGGTTATTTCGAAACCAAAAAGAATGAATATGGTAAATATGTCCTCGCGATGGATGGAAACAAACTTTTCCTGATTGGAGAAGGACATACACCCGATGGTCAGTACCCGTTTATCGATGCCTTAGACATCAAAACATTAAAGACAAACAGACTGTATCAATCGGCTTACACAGATAAAATAGAGGAAATCTTTGATTTTACGAATGTGAAAACAGGCGAAGTGCTGGTACGTTTGCAATCGAAAAACGAATATCCGAACTATTTCATCCGCAATCTGAAACGGAGAATAGCGCCTGTTCAGATTACCCATTTCCCGAATCCTTTCGCGAGTATCGAACATGTCTATAAAGAAGTGATAAAATACAAACGGGAAGATGGAGTGGAACTAACAGGCACTTTGTATTTGCCTGAAGGTTACGATCGGGAAGCGAAAACGGAAAAACTGCCCTTGCTGATTTGGGCGTATCCGGCTGAATACAAGGATAAAAATAGTGCCGGCCAAAGCACTGCCAACCCGAACGAGTTTACTTTCCCGTACTACGGTTCGTTCGTGTATTGGGTAACACGCGGTTACGCGGTGCTGGATGATGCCGCTTTCCCCATCGTTGGAGAAGAGAAAGAAGAACCGAACGATACCTTTGTTGAACAATTGGTTGCCAATGCCAAAGCTGCCATCGACGCCGTGGATTCACTGGGATACATCAACCGCAAAAAAGTAGCGGTAGGCGGCCATTCCTACGGGGCTTTCATGACCGCCAACCTGCTTACCCATAGTGACTTATTTGCCTGTGGTATCGCCCGTAGCGGCGCCTACAACCGCACGCTCACACCCTTCGGATTTCAGCGGGAGCAGCGCAACTACTGGGAAGCACAGGAAGTCTACAATGCCATGTCGCCCTTTATGCACGCCGATAAAATGAAAACGCCCATGCTGTTGGTGCACGGCGAAGCCGATAACAATCCCGGCACATTCACCCTGCAAACCGAACGATACTTTCAGGCATTGAAAGGCCTCGGAGCGCCTGCACGGCTGGTGATTTTACCGAAAGAGATGCATGGTTATGTAGCCCGTGAGAATATCCTGCATCTGTTGTGGGAGCAGGACAGGTTTTTGGAGCGGTATCTGAAATAGAATAGACATGCCCCGTCACTGAAGTAGTTTGTGACAATCAAGTTGATTAATCAAATCAGAGAGAGTGAAGTATAGCATCATCTCTCACTAAAGTTACATGTCCTCATCAAGTTGATAAATTATGTTAGGGTATAACAAATGATTACATATTAAGAAACTTTATTTCCTAACTTGATTGCAACCATCAACTTCAGTGGGCGGGGCAACAAAAAAAACACGGCTGAGGCGCCGTGTTTTTTTATATGAATAATACCTCGTTGCTTATTTGGTAAATGTAACCTTGATTTCAGTAGCAGCAGTACCACTCCAGGTTACTTCGAATTTAACATTGGTATAAGTAGCAGCAGCTCCAACAATAAAGTTGTCTGTTCCGGTGAATGTTTCACCAACAATGGTAGCTCCACCAACGCCAATCCAGGCGCCGTTCATACGAACTTTAAATTCTTTTTCAGCTTCCATTTTCAGGTTAGTGATGTTATAAACATATTTACCTGCTTTGTTTTCTTGATTTGTAACAGTACTGCTGGCAGCATCATAAACAGCAAGCGTAGCACCTGAAGGATCACCCCATTCTGCCGGAGGATTAGTGTTAGTTCCAAAGGCATTTCCACTGAATCCAACTACGAAAGTTGTAGGATCTTCGATAATGATGTTACCTGTCATCTCCATTTTGTAGCTTTTTGATAATTCACCGCCTGCCAGGGTCCATATTAATTTAAGATGAATGTCTGTACCTTTAGGCATCGGGATGTCACCAGCTCCCTGAACCAAATCAAGTCCCAGGTTGGTGTTTACCTTAACCGAACCAGCGTCATCCAACTGAATTTTCCAACCGCCACCGTAAGAAAATTTAAAAATACCAGACGAAGGTATTTCAGCAAATGTAGTGTCAAACGTCATAGTAGTACGGTTAAATGCACTGGCTTTCAGTTTTTTCCAGCCCCAGTCACCGTTCACACCTCTTACGCCCCATTCAACGGGAACAACTAAGATAACAGGGTTAGCCAGGTCGCTTTCGGTATTAAGATCTAATACAACATGATACAAACCGCTTTTTGTTACTTTCATTGGAGTGGCAGCAGTTCCTGATACCAAAGTACCTTTCAATAAGGTGAGGCTTGGCTGTTCATTTTCGCCATCTAATACAACTTCAGAAAGAACAGCGCTGTATTTTGTTTCAACAGTACCTTCTTTGAGTAGCAAGGTGAAATCTTTGTTTGCTTCCAGTGCAACATATTTTTCATACAAACCGGCACGGGCTTTATTATCGTCGGCTTCGTTGTTTCCAGTTGCCATTCTGTAGTCAACTGATAAAGCAGTTGCTCCGGTAGCTTCTCCGGTGATGTAAAATCCGTCTTCTACGATTACTTCCGGTTCTTTCTCGTCGCAAGCAGAAAAGGTCCCTAAAATAAGAGCAAGTGCTCCTGCTAATAGTCCAAAACTTTTAAGTGTTTTCATTTTAATAAAATTTTAATTGGTGTTAGTGATTCTTTAATTGTTTTATTTCGAAATTAATTATATCCGGTGTTTTGTGTCCATATTGGTTTACCTTCTTCATCACGAACTGATTTCTCAATGACAGAATAAGGAATGGGGAACCATTTACGGAAGGTTTCTTTTCCTTCCACATATTGTACATAATTGCTATCCGAGAATTTATTGTATCGTATTAAATCTCTGCGGCGGATGTTTTCCCAGGCAAATTCACGTCCACGTTCGTTCAGAATTTCATCCAGGGTGAGTGTTGCAGCCGTGTAAACTTTAGAATTTCCCTGATCGCTGTCGTATGCAAATGCACGTTTACGTATTTTCTGAAATTCAGGTGTGTTTATACCGGTAACTCCGGTTCCACCCCTTAAAATGGCTTCTTCTTTCATGTAAAGTACATCAGCATAGCGAAACAGGACAAAATCATTTTCACAATAAGCAAATTTTTGTGATTTATCAATTTCGTATTTAAACATCCTGGCTCCATCACCCCATTTGGCTTCGTCCAGCGACTCAAGCTGATACCTGATAATCGCATCGTCTTGATTTTCATCTTTTAAGATGCTTAATCCTGCTTCATCGTAAATTGGACCAACGAACCATCCCCATTGTTTGGTGTTCTTTGTCCCTAATCCCTCATTTCCCGGTCCACGAACATCAGTTGGTTCATAACGTTCTATGAAGCTGGGACGGGCACAGAAGCCATTCCAGGGTTTGGTAATCATTTTCCAGGTTGATTGGTGGCTATAATGGAGGGTAAGCATGGTCAGTCTGAGTTTGTTCGACATGCTGCCGATGTTACGGGAGTCAATTTCAGCATTGCCGTTTTCAACAATCACAAAAATATTTTCTTTACTACTTTCATTTTCAATTTTAAAGTTAGTAAAGAAGTTGTCTTCAATGATGTAAGATCCGGAAGTGATAATCCGGTCACAACTTTGAATGGCCTTGGTGTAAAAATCACCCTCATTATTGAATGTGACTCCCTCTACCGTAACATTTTGCGGGGTACAACCATACGAAGTTGCATTCAGATACAGCCGGGCAAGAAGGGCATATGCCATTCCCTGGCTCACACGACCATAATAAAGTGCCCTGTTAGCATCATTTATCTGAGGCAGGTTAGGTGCATTTCTTTCCAGTGTGGTAACCAGCCGTGACCAAACTTCGTGAGGTTCCATTAACGGTTTTGTTTCTTCTTTGAACTCTTCTGTGTAAGGGATTCTGCCGAAACAATCAAAAAGCATATAGTAATAATAACTTCTGAGGACTTCCAGTTCCGCAATATACTTATTATAAACATCAGGAGTCATGACATCCTGATTTTCTTTCAGCGTTGCGAGTACGCTATTACATAATACAGCTCCTGAAATGGTTGTATTCCAGATGTTCTTAAATGCATCAGCAAACGAATTCCATTTGTGGGTATTGAGATTTCTCCAGTAACCTCCATCAGACCAGTGATCTCCGGGCATTCTGACAGGAGCGACACATTCGTCTGAAGTTAAAGAGTTAACGCCCCAGTATCCCCAGTGGTCATGGATCCATTTGATGTCGGCATAAGCTTGTCCGACCAGCAATGCAATATTGGCTTCATTCTGGACCATATCCTGAACAGTAGGATTTCCATAATTTTGTTCTTCCAGCCAACTGTCACATGATGAGAATGTTCCCAAAGCAACAATGATGAATAAGATATAAATTATATTTTTCATGTTGTTTATCATTTATGAATTTAATTTAATGTGATGTTGAACCCGATTAGAAAACTTGCAACGGTAGGGTAGAAATCAGGAAAATCAATTCCTGAGTCCCAAACACTGGTTGTGTTTACTTCCGGATCTTGTCCGCTGTAACCGGTAATGGTGAGCAGGTTCTGTCCCGTTGCATATACCCTTAGCGACTGAATCATTTTTTTATCTTTCAAGGGTACGTTATATCCTATGGTGAAATTATCAACTTTAAGATAAGAACCGTTTTCAAGATAATAATCCGTGAAATACTTTTTGTTAGTGTATATGCCGGATTTGGCATCTTTCAAATAGACATTCATTGATTGAGATGCAGACGGACCATAAGCCCAGCGTGTTACATTCAACACTTTATTACCTACAACACCACGCATGAAGAGTGTGAAATCGAAGTTTTTATATTTCACGAGATTATTCCATCCGTAGGTAATTAAAGGTTGTGCGTTACCAACTACCATGCGCTGACTTTCATTCGGGTCAGAAGTGAAACCTCCGGCAGGTGTTTCAAACATCCAGGTGCCGTTACTTTTGCTGTAATCATTGGTTAATGTACCGGCATCTGTGTAGAATCCTGCAAATTTATATCCATAAAAGGCTCCTACCGGGCTACCTTCAATCAGTAATTGTGTGTTGGTATTCATAATCCCGTTTTCACCCACACCTCCTGATGTGGTTTGATCATAGTTAAAACCTTTCGACGGATCAGAAAGCTTTGTGATTATATTTCGGTTGAAAGAAATGGTTGGTGTTGTGGTTAAACTCCAATCTTTGTTTTTTACAGCCACATAGCTTACGGCTAGTTCAGCCCCGTAGCTATCCATCTGACCGGCATTGGCTAATAGAGTTGCAAACTGATAAGGAGGAGTAGGAACTTCATAATCCCATAACAAGTCACGGGTCTGGCGGTAATAAATATCCAGACTACCAAAAAGTCTGTCATTCAGTAAAGAATAGTCGGCTCCTAAGTTATATTCATACTTTTTCTCCCATGCCAGGTCAGGGTTAACATTTTGACTAACACCATAAGTATATACATATTTTCCATCTAACCAGAACATCCCGCTGTTGGATAACATGGCAACAGATCTCAGGTCAGAAGCCAGATTATTACCGGTAACCCCAAATCCAAGTCTTAATTTCAGGTCATTACACCAGTCTGCATTCTCCATGAAAGATTCGTTACTCATTCTCCATCCGAGGCTTACAGCTGGAAACCAACCCCATTTATGGTTAGCCCCAAAACGGGAGGAACCTTCACGACGAATAGAGACAGAAGCCAGGTATTTTTCATCATAGCTGTAATTGGCACGGGCGAAGAGTGCTGCAAGTGTATTTGAATTTCTATATGATGTTGCATTCAGATATGCTTTGGTAGCATCTCCGTTCCCAATTTGATAGTATTTGGAACTGCTGGTGGGGAAGCCTTTGTTAGATACATCCATTCCGTCATACAGGAAATTCTGATAGGATAAACCAGCAACAGCAGTCAAACTGTTCCTGTTCCATTGCGTTACATAATCAGCAGTTAGTTCAAATAACCTGCTATTGTTTAAATCGGCTTTTCTGCCGGCTTTACCTGAACCACTGATGTCTGAATTAATCATGTCGTTATACCAGAAGGAGTAATTATCACCATCTTCCATGGCTACGAAAGTGTTAACTTTCAGACCTTCAATCGGTTTTATGTTTACGCTCGCTTTAATGGAACCTCTGAAATAATTCCCTTCCTGGTAGGATTCTTTTTGTTGTAATCCTTCTACCGGGTTTGACTGACCTGTTCCCTGCGGGTAAAAATATCCTGATGCTGTTGATGCATCGTATATAGGATAAGTAGGGTTAACAATGGCGGCTTGTTTAAAGTCTCCGGTGAAAAAATCATTCCGGTAATGCATATATGAAAAATCATATTGTAATTCCAGCCATCCATCCAATGCCTTTTGTGTAGCGGCAATTTTACCGATAAGTTCTTCCCTGTTTGATTTTTTTGCTATACCTTCCGCATTTTTATAGTTTACAGAAGCACGGTAATTGAAACTTTTTGAAGCACCCGAAACAGCAATGTTGTGATTGTGAGCAATTGCAATCGGACGGGTTAATTGAGACATCCAATCTGTATTGTATTCATTCCCGGTATTGTCAGCATAAATTGTAGGTGTTACTTTTCCGTTTGATATCGTGGCTAAATTCCTGAATTCCTCAGGAGTTGCCATACCCATGTCGCCATTACGTACTGAACCAGATACATAGCTTGAATATTCCACGTTGGTTTTTACATCATTGCTGAAATTGCTGCCTCTTTTAGTTGTGATGATGATTACACCATTGGTACCCCTTGTTCCGTATATTGCTGCAGCCGAACCGTCTTTCAAAACGTCCATGGAGGCAATTTCATCCGGTGATATGTTGTCAATATTATTAACAGGAATACCATCTACGATGTACAATGGGGATGTACCCGCACCTTTATCTAAGGTGGAAAATCCACGGATCTGGATATTGTATCCTGTCGATGTCGGGTCGCTTGATGTCTTAATGATGTTAACACCTGCAACTTTCCCCTGAACCAAACCGATCGGGTTCGATTTTATTCCCGAATTAAATTCTTCTGCTTTAATCGAAGCTACAGAACCGGTAACTTCTTTCTTTTTTTGCGAACCATACCCAATCGCTACCACTTCACCCAGCATGACAGCATCTTCGGTCATGTTAATGATGTGGGTCTTTTGTCCGGCTACGGCAACTTCCACATCTTTATAACCTACATACTTAATCAGTAAGGTTCCGTTGGATTGTACATTCAGGGAGAATTCACCATCGAAATTGGTGATGGTTCCGTTTGTTGTACCTTTTTCAACAATATTCGCACCGATAACAGGCTCACCGGTTGAGGAATCTTTTACTACTCCTGTAACAGAGATTTGCTGTGCCTGTAATAACGTGCTAAAGGCCAACATCAAAAGCAGTGTCGCGAAAGTGCGAATCTTTAGCTTAAAGTTAACGTGCTTCATGCAATAGTTTTTTAAAGTTGATAAATTTAACTTCGTGAAATATCGAGCATCAAAAAAGAAATCCTAACTCAGTAAACTATGCTAATTTGTTTGTTTAACAATTCGTCTGCCTAAAAAGTTTATATTTCTTTCATGATTATGCGGACAAAAATAGAGGATTGGAGTAAATAAGCAATCTCGCTTTGGGGGATTTGAGTTAAAAACGGTCGCAAACGTTTGCATTTTAAAATAAATTTATATCTTTGGCTTTCACTTTGCTGATATTCATCAATCTATATCTTTGTGTTATGAAAAAACCACCAATCACCATCAAAGATATCGCCCGGGAGTTAAATATTTCTCCTTCAACGGTTTCCCGTGCGTTGCAGAATCATCCCGACATCAGTCTGGCTACCCGTGAACGGGTGCAGGAATATGCGAAAGCACATCATTACAAGCCGAACGGACTGGCACTGAGCTTGCGGACAAACAAAAACAAAACCATCGGGGTTATCATTCCCGAAATTATCCATCACTTCTTTTCGTCTGTTTTATCAGGTATCGAGGAGGTTTCCGATGAGGAGGGTTATAATGTAATTGTTTGTCAGTCGGGAGAGAAATATGAAAAGGAGGTACGAAATACCGAAGCGCTTATTTCAAGTCGTGTGTCGGGGGTATTGGCCAGTCTCTCTAAAAATACGACTAACTACGACCATTTTCAGGAAATTGTCGACAGTGATATTCCACTCGTGTTTTTTGACCGGATATGTATTGGCATTCTGACTGATAAGGTGGTGGTGGACGATTATAATGGTGCTTTTTCAGTGACTGAATACCTGATTCAAACGGGTTGCCGCCGGATTGCTTTCTTCAGTTCACCGCCTCATCTTGAGATTTCTAAAAACAGAAAGAACGGTTATTTAGATGCTCTCAGGAAATATAAGATACCTGTTGACGAAAGCTTGATTCGAATTTGCGACACCAGGGAAGATGCCATCGTGGTGACTCCTGAGTTTCTGCAAATGGAAGATAGACCGGATGCGTTTTTTGCCATCAACGATGAGAGTGCGGTAGGGATTTTATACGCGGTGAAACAAGCCGGACTCAAAGTGCCGGATGATGTTTCAATATTTGGTTTTTCAAATGGCAGGTTTGCGCTGGCATCCGACCCAATGTTGAGTACGGTGGAGCAACATGGTTTCGAAATGGGAAAGAACGCAGCCAAGTTGTTGATATCCAAAATTAAAGGAGAAACACAGGGACAGTTTACCAATAAAATCATCAAAACGAATTTGGTGTTGCGGGGAACAACGAAACAACGAATAGTGAATAACGAATAACATAAATAGCCAAATGCGATTTCGAGGGGGGGCTTCGTCGACAAAGCCGACTCGCAATGACAGATTGCAATTGTACGGGAGATTGCCACGTCGCTACGCTCCTCGCAATGACGGATTGCACATCACGGACAATAAAATTAATATATGAAACCCAAATTGTCATTTTTTCAAATTCTTTCCATGTCGATGGGATTCCTCGGCATCCAGTTCGGTTTTGCCTTGCAGAACTCCAATGCCAGTCGTATCTTGCAGACCTTTGGCGCCGACATGGAACATCTTTCCTGGTTTTGGCTGGCGGCACCGCTTACGGGATTGATCATTCAGCCGATTATCGGTCACTATTCGGATAAAACATGGACGAAGCTCGGACGTAGAAGGCCTTTCTTTCTCGCAGGTGCCATTCTTGCTTCCATTGCCCTGATATTGATGCCCAATGCGGGTGTTTTCGCGCATTACCTGCCACCCATGTTTATTGGCGCGGGCTTTCTGATGATGATGGATGCGTCTATCAATATAGCGATGGAGCCTTTCAGGGCGTTGGTAGGGGATATGCTGCCTGCTGATCAGACTACACTGGGGTTTTCAGTACAGACTTTCCTGATTGGGGTAGGTGCGGTTGTAGGGTCCTGGTTGCCTTATATCCTGGCTGAATGGTTGGGAATTTCTAAGATTTCCGCTGATGGGGGTATTCCGGATAATGTGATTTTTACTTTTTATATAGGTGCGGTTGTTCTGCTGATATCAATTATATGGACGGTGGTCACTACGAAAGAGTATTCTCCGGAAGAATTGGCAAAATATAATAAAGAGGAAATTGAGCATGTAGAATCGAAAGCAAAATTCTCCGATATTTTCAGGGATATCATCAGGATGCCTAAAACCATGCGTCAACTCAGCATCGTGCAGTTTTTTTCCTGGATAGCGCTTTTCGGCATGTGGGTTTTTTCGACACCTGCCATTGCCCAACATATTTATGGTGTGGCGGTAAATGATACACAATCGCTTGCCTACCAAAACGCCGGCAACTGGGTAGGGGTGATATTTGGCGTTTATAATGGGGTAGCCATGATTTATGCTTTGTTTTTACCGGCCATTGCCCATAAGATTGGCCGGAAATGGACACACAGTCTTTCGCTGGCTGCCGGTAGTGCAGGTCTGATTTCGATATATTTTATTTCGAGTCCGGGAATGTTGGTGTTTTCTATGGTTGGGGTGGGCATTGCCTGGGGAAGTATCCTTGCCATGCCGTATGCTATTCTTGCACCGGCTTTGCCTGCGCATAAAATGGGGGTATATATGGGTATCTTCAATATCTTCATTACCGTTCCACAAATCATCAACGGGGTATTCGGCGGGCCGATTGTCAAAAGGGTGTTCGACTCACATGCCATTTATGCATTGATTATGTCGGGTGTGTTCTTGCTGATTGCCGCTTTTAGTGTGCTGTTTGTGCAGGATAAAGCGGAAAGCGGAGAACGGAAAGCGAAGAATGAATTCCGCCCCGAAGGGGCAGGTTAATTCAGCCCAATGGCAACGCCTTGGGTAATGGTAACGCACACCCCCTGAGCGCCCTGTAAGGGCAGGTTAATAGTTAATAGTGATTGGCTCTTTTGTAGTCAATAAATTAACCAATAATAAATTTATGATAAAAAAATATCTTTCATTATTTTTCATTGTCTTCCTGTCTGTTCATATCTATGGGAATGATATGTTGCAACGGGTAGAACCGCTATTCTGGTGGACCGGCATGCAGCAGCAGGAACTGCAACTGATGCTTTATGGTAAAGGAATTGCATCAGCAAAGCTTACTGTAAAATATCCGGGAGTAAAGGTTTTGCGTACGGAGTTGACTGACAATCCGAATTACCTGTTTGTATACCTTCAGATTGGTAAACGAACGAAACCCGGAGAAATGCAGTTGAAAATTAAACAAGGCGATGATATACAATATTATAAGTATGAACTAAAGCACCGCGAACCTAACTCTGCCTATCGGGAAACCTTTACCGCTGCTGATGCGGTATACCTGATTATGCCCGACCGGTTTGTGAACGGAAATCCGGATAATGATTCCGTTCCGGGTTATCATCAGGGCGTGAATAGAAAGGATCCGGGTAAACGGCACGGAGGAGATCTGGAGGGTATCATCTCAAAAATTCCTTATCTTGCTGATTTGGGTATTACGGCCATCTGGACTACACCCTTCTTTGATAACAACGATGTGCAGTATTCTTATCATCATTATGGATGTTCTGATTATTATAAGGTTGATCCGCGACTGGGTACGAATGAGGATTATCGGCGACTTTCAACAGAAGCTAAAAATCATGGCATAAAAATGATTTTGGATGTTGTGCCGAATCATTGCAGTTCGGCGCACTGGTGGTTGAAGGATTTGCCGGCAAAGGACTGGTTCAACAGGTGGGATACATTTACTTCTTCGAACTATCGCATGATGGCATGGACTGATCCACATGCAGCTGAATCGGATTTGCACCGGCTGACACATGGTTGGTTTGCCCCGAATATGCCGGACTTCAACCTGCAAAATAAATTATTGTTCGATTATCTGCGTCAGGTCTATGTTTTCTGGATTGAATATGGAAATGTGGCTGGTTTGCGTATTGATACTTATCCTTATAATGATATCCGGACTGCTGCCCGGTTTATCCGGGAAATAAGAAAGGAATATCCGAAAATGAACATCGTGGGAGAGTGTTGGATGAATACTGCTCAGGAAATTGCTTATTATCAGTCGGGTAACAACAACAAGGATGGGTTCGACTCGCAAATGCAAAGTGTGATGGACTTTCCGCTGGGGGTGGTGTTCAGGCAAGCATTCAATGAAGAAGAAGGTTGGAATAGTGGCATGGCACGATTATATATGCACTACGCGCTGGATTTTGCTTATCCGAATCCCAATTTGCTGATGAATTTTTTGGATAATCATGATGTCGATAGATATTCATTGGCTGTTGAGAGGGATGTGCGGAAGTACAAGATGGCGCTGGCTATGCTGCTTACCACGAGGGGATACCCACAGATATATTACGGCACGGAGATCATGCTTGATGGTATTTCCGGCAATTATGAAGGTCATCGCTTCAATTTTCCCGGAGGATGGAAAGAGGATGAACGGGATGCTTTCTCTGCTGAAGGGCGTACTGCTGAAGAAAATGATATTTTCAATTACCTGAAGACTTTGTTGCATTATCGGAAACACAATCCGGTGTTGCATCAGGGTAAAATGAAGCATTTTATACCTGAAAACGGTGTTTCTGTGTATTTCCGGTATCTTGATGATAAATCTGTTATGGTAGTCGCCAATAACAATGAAAAAGAAAGTGTCGTGAGTTTGGAAAGGTACAGTGAAATGTTAGCAGGTAAAATCTCAGCAAGAGATATCGTAGCAAACAAAGATATATGTCTGAAAGAATACCTCAGCATTCCTGCTAAAACGGTACTTATACTGGAATTGTAAATCGTCAAATTGTAAATTCTTTGAATCATGCATAAAATATATTTATTACTGATAGTTCCGTTTTTGTTCATGGCTTGCCAACCAGCTTTGAATACTCCCCCGGCTGCTGTCGACAATCAAAAATTAAACTCGCTGATGACCCTGGAGGTTGGCGATAATCAGCTTTATTTGCAGGACTTTATCCAGCATGTCCGTGCCGTCGACTCGGTTACATCGACTTCGGAGTTTCTGAAAATTCAGTTAAGTGATGATAAGCAAATCGTACAATTAGATGTTTTGCCTGCCATGGAGCATTTTGTCGATTTAAAGATTTGGGTGAAAGGAGTGGTGTTCTCGGTTCCTTGTCGTAAATCGGACAAGACTGCCTATGTTTTTACTTTTCATCCGCAGGGGAAAAGGTACAACAGGGTACAGATTGCCGGGCAGATGAACGACTGGACACCCGGCAATTCACCTGATTTGCAGTTGAAAGAATCAGGTTTGTATGAGGTGACGTTGAATTTAAGTCCGGGTACCTATTTATACCAGATGAACCTGGATGGCGAACAAAACCATGATGACAATAATCCGGTAAAAGTTGACAATGGATACGGGAAGTATAACTCCGTATTGCAAATTGAAGGGGTTCAGGAATTCTTGCCGGTATTGTTGGCAAAGAATTCGGATAACAGAAAAATCACGGTGCAGGTCTTTAACAATGCTGAAAAGGTCTTCGTGTACTGGCAAAACTATCGCTTACCAGATCATTTCATCAGACAAGGAGAAGAAGAAATCACTTTTGATGTGCCGGCAGAGGCTTATGAGATGCAAAGATCATTTATTCGTGTTTGGGCTGCAAATGGCTATGGTGTGAGCAATGATTTGCTCATTCCTTTGCAAAACGGAAAAGTATTGCAGGATGCAAAATACCTGAACCGTCAGGACAAACATGCGCAAATCATGTATTTCATGTTGGTTGACAGGTTTAAGAACGGGAATCCGGATAATGATAAACCCATGAACCGACCGGATGTGCATCCGAAAGCAGATTATCACGGTGGCGATCTCGATGGTTTACTTCAAAAAATTGAAGATGGTTATTTTAGTAAGCTGGGAGTTAATACCCTCTGGATATCACCGCTGAATCAGAATCCCGAAGAACCTTACGGTTTTTATGCACCGATGAATACGAAGTTCTCTGGTTATCATGGCTATTGGCCGGTTTCATCTTCAAAGGTTGACTATCGCTTTGGTAGTAATGATTTGTTAAAGAAACTGGTTCGCGACGCCCACAAAAAAAACATGAATGTTTTACTGGATTATGTGGCCAATCACGTGCATGAACTTCATCCGCTTTATCAGCAACATCCTGAGTTTGCAACCAATCTTTATTTGCCGGATGGCACCATGAATGTAGAAAAATGGGATGAACAAAGACTGACAACCTGGTTTGATACTTTCATGCCTTCGTTGGATTTCTCTAATCCAAAAGTAGTAGATATGATGACTGATTCTGCTATTTACTGGTTGCGGGAATTTAACCTGGATGGATTTCGTCACGATGCCTGTAAACATGTCGATGAGACTTTCTGGAGGATGCTTACCTTGAAAATCAAACAGAATTTCCCGGGAAAAAATCCTTATCAGATCGGGGAGACTTATGGCAGTCCAAGGTTAATTGCCAGTTACCTGACTTCAGGTATGCTCGACGGACAGTTTGACTTCAACGTGTACGACATCGCCAATACGACTTTTGCCGGGGTAGGGGGTGACTTAACCCGCGTATGGGAAGTGTTGCAGTCGAGTTTGCAGACTTACGGTCACCACAACCTGATGGGTTATATTTCCGGTAATCACGATAAAGCAAGGTTTATGGGCTATGCTTCCGGTGATATAAAGTATGGAGAGGATGCAAAAGCAGCGGGATGGAGTAGAGAAATCGGGATTACTGATTCGACAGCATACGATAAATTTGCTTTATTTCATACCTTCAACCTCACGATTCCGGGTGTACCCGTTTTATATTACGGAGATGAGATTGGAATGACAGGTGGCAATGATCCGGATAGCAGACGGATGATGCGTTTTGAAGGGTGGAATAACCGGGAGAAAACCTTATGGAATAAAGTATCGACTTTGTCACACCTGAGAGCCAATAATCCGGTGTTCATGTATGGCAGCTTTATTAACCTGAAAAACACACCGGATACGTGGGTGTATGCCCGGAAATACTTTGCTGATAAAGCCATTGTGCTGATTAATAACAGTGCAAAAAGTAAAAGAATAGAAGTAGTACTGCCAGATTATTTTGATAAAACAGCATTTAAAACCGTTTTCAATTCAAACTTTAAATTGACAGGGAATAAATTAATTGTTGAATTACCAGCTTATGCCGCAGAGGTATTGATATAAGTCTCCAGACTCCAGTCTCCAGACTCCAGACTCCAGACTCCAGACTCCAGTCTCCAGTCTCAAGTCACCAGTCTCCAGTCTCCAGTCTCCAGTCTCCAGACATCAGACATCAGACATCAGACTGTTGACCGTAGACTGGCGTCCGGCGTCTGGCGTCCGGTGACATAAAAAATAAAAAGTATGAAAATATTCACCACATCCCAAATCCGCCAACTCGATCAATATACCATCGAGCGTGAACCGATTGCTTCAATTGACCTGATGGAACGTGCAGCAGATGCGTTACTGGACGCGTTATTTACATTTTATTCTGATGCTGAAATGCAATTTTGTGTTTTTGCCGGCCCGGGTAATAATGGTGGCGATGCGCTGGCTCTGGCCCGAAAACTGAAAGATCTGCATTATGATGTTCAGGTGCATTTATATGCTGCAGGCAAGCTTTCAGATGATTGTGAAATCAACAAAAACAGGCTCCGGGAAAAATATCCGGAAATATTGACGGAGCATTTCAATAAATTTATCGCGCCGGTAATTGAAAAGGATGACATTATAATAGACGGTCTGTTTGGTTCAGGTTTGAGCCGGCCACTTTCAGGATTCTTTGCAGAAATAGTTGATTTTATCAATGAAACAGGCAATGCGGTTGTCTCGATTGACGTACCTTCGGGTTTGAATGCGGATAGCTGTCACCAGATGCATCAACCAACAGTAAAGGCAACACACACCTTTACTTTTGAGTTTCCCAAAATTGCCTTCTTTTTTTGTGAAAACGAAAGGTTTTTAGGAGAGTGGGTCGAACTGGATATTGGATTACATCAACCCAGTATCGACGAAATGCCGGCTGATTACCATTATCTTACTCATGAAGATATGGCCAGGATCATTAGAAAACGAAAAAGATTTACACACAAAGGCTCGTACGGACATTTAGTCCTGCTGGCCGGAAGCAAGGGCATGGCCGGTGCAAGTATTCTGGCAGCAAAGGCAGCGCTCAGATCGGGTGTGGGTTTACTTACCGTGCATGGTCCGGAAAGTAACCGTTGCATACTGCAGGCTAAAGTGCCGGAAGTGATTTATGAGGCTGATCGTGATCCCGATTGTATTTCTCAGTTCTACCATGCTGATAAATACGATGCTTTGGCAATAGGACCCGGTATCGGGATTCAAAGTCTGACCGTGAAGATGTTGCAGGATTTGTTGCCTGTTTTGCGGATTCCCTGTGTGCTCGATGCAGATGCACTCAATATTATTGCAGCTCAGAAGAATCTGTTGAACGCTATCCCTGCCGGAAGTATCTTAACTCCTCATCCGAAGGAATTTGAGCGGCTTGCCTGTGGCTCTAAAGGTAATTCGTTTGATTGTCTGATGAAGGCCCGCGAAATGGCAGCCAAATATCAGTTGGTAATCGTATTAAAAGGTGCTTTTACCAGAATAGTGTTGCCTGATGGCCGGGTTTATTTTAACAGCACCGGTAATCCGGGCATGGCAACTGCCGGTTCGGGAGATGTGCTGACCGGCATCCTGGGCGCGCTATTGGCGCAGGGTTATAATGCCGAACATGCTGCAAAACTGGGAGTTTATCTGCATGGGTTGGCTGCAGATCTGGTACTGGAGAACGAATCAGAAGAATCGCTGATGGCAGGCGACATTATTGCTTCTCTGGGAAAAGCATTTAAATGGATAAAAGGAGAATAGATACTGAATTTTATAAAATTTGCAGCATCTCAGAATCAGTTATGAAATTGAATGAGTCCTGTTACCGGATTGTCCAACACCTGACTGATGAAAATGTTTTTTTCTGAAGCTGCAATTTCCAACGGATCTTTCAACATAAATGCGACAGAGCCGACAAACCCTACTTGCATGTCGGTCAAATCATAATGCATCACATTACGGGTAAAAAAAGCATCAAAACTATCGTATACTAAATTGAAAATCGCCGGTTCTTCAATATGTTCTGCAATGAAAGAGGTGAATGTCGCCAGAAACTTACTGGGGAAAGGATGGGTATATACCTTGTCCATTATTTGCTCCTGTGTTAACTCAAACTCATCATACAATTTTTCACAGATCCATTCCGGTAGTTGTTTTTTCATACAATCGGCAAGCAATTGTTTTCCTAGAACGGCACCGCTACCTTCATCGCCTAAAATGAAACCCAATGGAGATATGTTGCTTACAATCCGGTTGCCGTCGTAATGACAAGAGTTCGAGCCGGTTCCAAGTATACAGGCGATACCTTGCTCATGTTGAAAGAGACCACGGGCAGCGCCCAGCAAATCACTTTCTATTTGAATGGCTGCATCCGGGAAGTAGTATTTCAGGGCATCTTCAACGGTTGCTATTTTTTCCGGAAATGAACATCCGGCACCATAAAAAAACAGTTCTTTTATAGATAAACATTCAAGGTAAGGAAGTAATGAAGAGAGCATTAATTCCTGTATTTCACCGGTTGATTGATAAAAAGGATTGATTCCGGGCGTGATAATCTGCCGGGTTAGTTTTGCATCTTCAGTTATACTCCAGATTGTATCCGACGAGCCGGTGTAGGCAATCAATTTCATTTGATTATGGATTAGATATTTTTCAAAATTGTTTGCAAAGTTAATGCTTTTTAATAATTTGTAAAATTTTAACAGCTAACTGGTTCCATTTTTTTTATTACTTTTGGCATACTATAATGAATAAGCTGTAATTGTTTGGTTAATAATGTAATAGCTTGTAAGAAACAAAGCGAGAATGAAAAGAATTATTTTAGGATTGATTTGCCTGCTGATGGTAACAACAGGCAAGGCCGGAGAAGAAGTTAAAAATTTGTATAGCGGTGGTATGCTCATACTGCAACCCGGTTACACCATCACGGGTAATGATCATCAGGATATCCGGGATATGAGTTCATCCATCGGTGGCATTCTGCGAATGTATTTCGGTCGCTGTTTTACAGCCGGTATTTATGGTGGAAGTCAGAAAACACACTATAAAACAACTGGATCCGACAATTCCTATATAAATTTGGGATATGGTGGGCCTTTTTTCGGATTCAGCCATAAATCTGGTAAGTTTCGTTATACCGCTTCTGCATTTGCCGGTATGGGCGCATTTCGCAATTTGCACATTGAAAATCAAACTGGAAATTATTTATCCAATGCCAATTTATATAAGGCCTCAACGATAGTCTATTCACCCATTCTGAGTGTTGATTATGCCATCACAAAAAGAATCTACCTTACAGCACAAACCCTTTGTTTGATGGGTGAATTTCAAAATCAATCTTTTTATAATCCAACTTTTCAAATGGGAATTTTGTTTAGCAGATAACGATACGGCTTGACGTAAACCTGGTTCTAAATCATATTTTAATAGCCTACAAGGCAGTGGCATTATGCTGATTAATGAAATCAGGTCAAAATCAATATAAACAGTTTACTCTATAATTATTGTTCTCCGGCATTAACATTTAATGCTTGTATGTTAAAAAAGTATATTGTTTTTATTCGCTTTTTATACTTTCTTCCTTTAGTTTTCATGTGCATTAAGGCATCTCTACTGACTGTGAAATAAAGCTTTATGTCAGGTGTTTCAGGTGTTTGCTTGTTAAATCAGATTGATTATCAGTTGTAATTGAGTATAATTTAATTTGTTTGGTTGCTATTTGATTGTTATATTTGGCAGTGCAGTGAATAAATATCGGACAATAAAAGTGTATATATTCAAAAAATATTAACAAACATTCCAATAAGATTATTATGAAAGAGAAATTTTTAAGCTGGTCTGAAGCCATTGTTCCGTGGTTATTGTCCCATGGAGTTAAGATTGTATTAATTGCAGCTATAGCTTATGTGTTAAAGCGGATTATTCACGGTGTCATTGTCCGTGCAGTAAGAATAGCTGTCAGAAGTGAAGACTACCAGTCGAAAGAAGCTGAAGAGAAACGTGAAAACACCCTGATTAGTTTATTTACCGTAACCTTGCAAACTGTTATCATACTCATTGCAGGTATGATGATTTTGGAAGAACTCGGTATAGAAATAGGTCCGATGATCGCTGCGGCCGGGATAGTCGGACTGGCTTTTGGTTTTGGGGGACAGTATCTGATTAGAGACATCATTACCGGCTTGTTTATCATCATGGAAAACCAGTACAGGATTGGTGATGTGATTAATGTAAATGATATTGGGGGATCGGTTGAAAACATTACGTTAAGAAAGACAACCTTACGTGATTTGAATGGAACTGTACATCACATTCCTCACGGTGAGATTAAAATGGTTTCCAATCTTACCAAGGATTTTGCAAGGGTAAATATAAATTTGCGTATATCCTATAGTTCAAACCTGGAACATGTCATAAAGGTCGTAAATAAAGTAGGAGACGAATTAGCAAATGATCCGCTGTTTAAAGATTCTATATTGAAACCTATTCAATTTGTCAGAGTCGATAATTTTGCTGATTCAGCAATTGAAATTAAAATGCTTGGTGACACCAAGGTGCTCAAACAATGGGAGGTTGCCGGCGAATTTCGTAAGCGCCTCAAAATTGCATTTGATAATGAAGGCATTGAAATTCCATTTCCGCAAAGGGTGATACATTATGCTAAGCCAAATGAAACCGAAATCCCTGTTGAAAGGGGAAATAGTGTAAAAATGAAAGGAAAAACAAGTAATTAATGGAGCAAATTTATACGAAACATCAGGAGAAGATTTTAAAGAAAATTGAAGTAGAATCAGATATAAGTAAATGGAAGGATTGGAAATGGCAAGTCAAAAATGCAGTCAGAAGTATAGAGTCATTTGAACATCTCACAGGCATTAAGTTTTCAGCAGAAGAAAGAAAATCCTTAAAAATTACACAAGATAAGTTTCCACTTTCTATCACACCCTATTATCTGTCATTAATCAAGAAAGACAATTATAAACACGATCCGGTTTTTAAACAATCCTTTCTGGATGAAAGAGAATTGATTATATCTACCAGTGAAATGGGAGATCCTCTGTCGGAAGATCATGACAGTCCGGTTCCGGGAATAACACATAGATACCCGGATAGGGTATTGTTCTTGGTTAGTAATGTGTGTGCTATGTATTGTCGTCACTGTACACGAAAAAGAAAAGTGGGTGATGTGGATTCTATACCAGACAAGAGCCAGATACGACAGGGAATTGAATATATACGAAATACGCCACAGGTTAGAGATGTATTGTTATCCGGAGGAGATCCGTTTTTATTATCAGATAATTACCTCGACTGGATTCTCACGGAACTACGATCAATTCCTCATGTGCAAATAATCCGAATCGGAACCAGGACGCCGGTTGTTTTACCCTATCGTATCACAGACAATTTGGTAAACATGTTAAAAAAACACCACCCGGTTTGGATAAATACTCATTTTAATCATCCAAGAGAAGTCACCGCTTCAGCAAAAGAGGCACTTGCAAAACTTGCAGATGCTGGTATTCCGCTGGGTAATCAGTCTGTGTTACTTGCTGATGTGAATGACTGTCCACGTGTGATGAAGGAGTTAGTTCATAAATTGGTGATGAATAGGGTACGACCGTATTACTTATATCAGTGCGATTTGTCAGAAGGATTGTCTCATTTCAGAACACCTGTTGGCAAGGGAATAGAAATCATGGAAAGTTTAATCGGGCATACCAGTGGATTTTCTGTGCCAACCTATGTTGTTGATGCTCCTGGTGGAGGAGGTAAGATTCCGGTAATGCCCAATTATATCATTTCATGGAGTACAAATAAAGTGATTCTGAGAAACTATGAAGGAGTTATTACTTCTTATCAGGAACCTGATAAATACGAACAAACACTCTGTGACAGAGATTGTAAGAACTGCAATCTGGAACTGAAGCTAAATGAAGGGGAGGAGATGGACGCAATCGGTATTGAGAAGTTACTGGCAGACTATGATGATACGATTTCATTAGTGCCACAAAATAACGAACGTTACGAACGACGTCAGGGTTCTAACGAATTGGATGAAGCATGATGATTGAAATAGATAATTTAAAATCGCGTATTGCTATCAATCCGGATGGTAAAAGAGTATATCTCATTTCTTTACATGCTGATGATTTACCGGTAATTACAGATTATCTGGATAAAATATCAGCATCATACGGGCTTACAAAGATATTTGTGAAAGTAAGATCGAAATTTAATCCGTTGTTTTGCCAGTCAGGTTATACCATGGAGGCTTTTGTGCCAGGCTACTATAACGGGCAGGAGGATGCTTTTTTTATGGCTAAGTATTTTGATGATGAAAGGCGTTTGCCGGAAAAAGAAGCACTCCGGTTATTTCAGGAAATGCTTATAAAGGCAATAGGAAAGGATATAAAACAGATAAAACCACCAAAAACTTTATACAAGGTAAGATTGTTGAACGAAAACCATGCTGAAGAAATAACCTCAATCTTTAAATGTGTCTTTAAAACTTATCCCTTTCCGGTTTTTGACTCTCAGTATCTTATACAAACGATGCAGGAAGGAACCCGATATTACGGCATATTTCAAAAGAATGAACTGATTGCAGTTAGTTCTGCTGAGTGTGATGAGAGGCATCAAAGTGCTGAAATGACTGACTTTGCTGTTTTGCCAACTTACAGAGGCAAAAGATTGGCGCTTATATTGCTTGATTTTATGGAAAATGATTTACGGAGACTAGGGTATGTGACACTATTTACAATTGCCAGATTACATGAACTTTCCATGAATAAAACGTTTATGAATGCCGGATATAGGTTCTCAGGCACATTGACGAGAAATACGCAGATAGCAGGAAAAATCGAAAGTATGAATGTTTGGTACAAGCATCTGATTATAATGGATAAATAAAATTTGTTTTTTATTTGATATATGCTTTTTGTTGTATATTTCAAAGTTTTGTATAAATTTGTGCTTTGCATATTTATTTTGCAATTATTCTTAAACAGGAATGATGACCACACATCCAAAAAGGGGGATAATCCGAAAACCCATCAGAGTAGGAATGACTAAAAATTCTATTCACATGAGAAAGACAAGTTTAAATTTGATTTTGTTATTGGGTGTTATAGCTGTTTTTTCTTCTTGCTCTCCACGTATAGTCGGGGTTTGGAATGTTGAAAGTTTTGAAACTGTATCTCAGGGGGATGAAGCCATTTCTGCTAAAAACATCGGGACCATAACCTTTCAAAAAGATGGAACCGGTGCCAAGGATTTGTCATTTACAATTTTGGGAGTTGTCAGAGAGGATAAAATGCCTTTTAACTGGACATTGAATGACAACCTGCTTACTATCAATGGTCAGGAGTCTGACTTCGTAAAAACATGGATTGTTATTGAAAATCAAAAAAAATATCAGAAGATAAAATCTACCGATGGAGCGGATCAGGTACAAACTGTGGAGCTCCGGAAATAGGTTAAAATAGAAATTTTGATTAACTTTGCCCCGTGAAACAAACGGTCAGAATATTAATACTCAATATAATGGCCATAGTTTACTGTCTGACAGTAGGCATGGCCATTTTCATTGCTTCCGATTCAGCATTTGGCAGACAATATGATGCATTGGATAAACAGGGAGTGATTTCTGAATTTGTACCGGAGTTCTACCACCACATAAACAGATCCGAGAACCATGTTGTTGCTGGTGAACAGCATGATGCACCATCGCAGTTTAAGCCATTCAGTGGTTATGTTCATGCAATCAGACACCTGGAACTGCAATCAGTTTTCAGCTTACTGCAAAGAAAACAATTATTAGTCAACATCTGCATCAGATACCGTAAAGCAGATGGAATCTTTCCTTATCACTACTTCTGGTGACATTTTTCTTTTAGTTCAAATTTATTTTTTACGGGAGGCACTTCGTCCTGCAAGAGGTCATGTATTGTTATGTGATCTGTTTCTTATTTATTTATAATTTAACAACTAAAAGATATGGATGCTGTTTCAGTAATTATAGGATTAATTGTTGTAGGTTTTTTTTTACTGATTTTTATTTTACCTGCAATGAACACAAAGAAAAGAGAGAAGAAAATGTTGCTGGCCTTAAATAAGCTGGCGGAGAAATATAATTCAAAGATTGATCAAAAGGAAATGATAGGTGATGTCATGATTGGACTTGACCAGTTAAAAGGTATATTATATTTCTATAAACATCAAAAAGATCAGGATATCTCTGATAGTTTATTGCTCAGTGATGTAAGCCGTTGTAAGCTGTTGATACAGATGAAACAAATGAAGAGTAATAATGAGAATTTTAATCCATACGAAAAACTCGGACTGGAATTTAGTCTGAAAGAAAAAAACAACCCTAATAATATTTGGTTATTTTATCAGGTTGATGAAAATTCTCAGTTGAATTTGGATTTGAAGCAGCTTGAAAAATGGGAAAAATTAATTCAGGATATCATTTCCAGACATTCAATTCCAAAGTAATTTTTAGTAGGGATTACTGCAAATACGGAAATAAGGGGGAATAATGTCTCCCTTATTTTTTTATTTAAAATATATTTTTATTTTTGAACAGATTTTTACATATCAATTTCTTCAAATATTGTAACTGGTACAATAGGCAATAAGCTAAAAGAGTATTAACTTAAAATTAAACGGTATGAGAACATTTTCAATTTTATTGATTTTCATCGGTATATCTTGTTATACGATTGGACAGGTTACAGAGGGTGAAGCAAAACTGCGGAAGCAAGATGCAGATACGTTAAGTGGGTGGAAAAAAGGCGCTGTTGTTGGTGTCAATATGAGTCAGGCATCACTTACAAACTGGGCTGCGGGGGGACAGAACTCATTTGGTATAAATGGTTTGACCAGTTTGTTTGCCAACTACAAAAAAGGTAAGATGTCATGGGATAACTCGCTGGATATTGGTTATGGTGTTTTACAACAAGGTGTTAATGCTGATTTTATCAAGACGGATGACCGTTTCGATTTTCTATCGAAATACGGACAACAGGCAAGTAAATCACTTTATTATGCAGCTTTATTCAACTTTAAAACGCAGATGACAGAAGGAAAGAAGGATACAACCAAAATATCAAATTTGTTTGCTCCCGCTTATGTGTTGACAGCAATTGGGTTGGATTATAAGCCAAATAGTTATTTTACAGCATTTCTTGCTCCATTAACCGGAAAAGTTACGATTGTGAATGATCCGGATTTGAATAGTGTAGGTGCATTTGGAGTTACACCGGGCGAGAAGTTCAAGGGTGAGTTCGGTGGATACCTGCGGGCGGCTTTCTCAAAAAATGATTTTAAGAGTGAAGCGCTTAAGAATCTTTCATTGACGACCAAAGTCGATTTATTTTCCAATTATCTGAAAGATCCACAAAATATTGACGTAAGCTGGGAAACTTTGTTTGTTTTTAAAGTTAATAAATACATTTCAGTCAACCTGAATACACATTTAATCTATGATGCCGATATTTTGTTTGATACCAATAATGATGGACAAGTCCTCAGTGATGGATCAGATAAATCTTTGGTACAGTTCAAAGAAATTTTGGGTGTTGGGTTTATGTATAAATTCTAACAGGAGTTGAAAAATTATAAACTGCTATCTGTTTCTGACATTGTTACAGTGTTTTGACAAATTGACTCCATACGTCTTGGTTTTATGTGTCTAAATGTCAGATTATCAGAGATTAATAATGTAAAATGCCGTTGTTTTTGCAACGGCATTTTATTTGTAATTTACCGGTTGTCAACAAACATGTTTAATTAATAAATGGAGGAATTAATTATGTCACTCGTAAGATTCAGAAGGAATTATCCATCTTTGTTCGACCGTTTTATGGAAAATGATTTATTTGACTGGTCGAACCGAAATTTTTCTACTACCAATACAACTTTACCATCAGTTAATATTAAAGAAGGAAAAGAAAATTTTGAAGTAGAAGTAGCTGCACCTGGTCTCAACAAAGAAGACTTTAAAATTGAACTGAACAATGATCTGTTAACAATCTCTTCAGAAAAGCAAGTGGAGAATGAAGTGAAAGAGGGTGAGTGCTACACATGCAGAGAATTTAGCTATCAATCTTTCAGTCGTTCATTTACATTGCCCAATATCGCCGATGGTGAGAAAGTTGTGGCTAAATATGACAACGGCATTTTAACGGTAACCATTCCCAAGAAGGAAGAAGCAAAAGCTAAACCAAGCAGAATGATTGAAATCTTGTAATTTGTCAAATTCCTGAGGTTTTAATGACGGAGAAAATATCAGATTTTCTCCGTCATTTTTTTTATGTTTATTATCTCAAATCCGATTTCGCCTGCTAAATAATGATAAACTACTCAAAAGGTATAAAGTTTTTGATGTTTTTACTTTTTGCTTACTCATCAAATTGTTTGTAGACTATTTTTGTACGGAAATTTTATCGACCAAAACCAGAAAGGAGGAGTAACAATGGATACCAGTTAGTTTGAGAAAGAGCTTATTTTGTTTGCGAAGTATATATAGTAGCGAATAGAATACGGCAGAGCAGGCATAATCTGTCGAAAACCTTATTACAAGGAAATAGTTGCTGAATTTATTTTATTTTAAACTGAAATTCAACATGAAAAAAATATCTTATCTATTTGTTCTTTCGGTAATTATGCTAATTTCGTGTGAGCGGAATGAAGTTGCCAGATCAGAGGATTACGCTGTGATTGAAAGTATTAAATCAAAGGCAAAAGAATTGTCAAACAAGCATGATTCTTTGGTGATCGAGATGCTCAAGCTAGAGAAATGCAAAAGGTATCAGAAAGCTAAAAGCACAAACAATCAGGAAGCTAAACTGAATCTGAACGAAATGCTTGATGTAATTGAAGAAGTAACAGGAGTAACGCCGGTAATGTTAAATACAGATGATCCCGATAATACGGAACTGTACAAGGTTAAAAGTAGTATTACTGCTAGTACTCCGGTTATTAATCTGGACAGTGAATTTGTCAGCATGAGCGATTACGCTAATTCCGATTTATCAAAAAAGTACCTGGAATGTGTTGACCAATTGTTGCAACATTCAGAATTCAAATCTTACGAGCATATAGTTTCGGAGATTACAGCAGTTCAGAATGAAATTTTAGCAGATGCAAACGCCTCGAATGAGGATATTCAATTGGTGATGAATGCAACAGAAGTGTTAAAAGGTTCTTTGAAAATTTGGGAGAACGTGTTGCCAACGGACAATAATCAGGTAGGAGACTCCAGATCTTTAGTAAGCAGCGCATTAAATTGGCCACGCTGGTTGAAATGGGTTTTCATTGGAGCTGCGGATGCAGTTGGTGGTTCCATTGCTTGGTTTTCCGGTGCAACAATAACAATTATGAATGTTCCGATATATTTACCTCCCGGCCCGGTAGGAGCCGCTGGTGGTGCTGCAGCAGTTTCTGCTTTAGCAACAATTATAGCATTTCAATAAGCAAACTTTCCCTGCATCTGCTAAAGGTGCAGGGAGTAAAATAAATAACAACATAAATAACACAAAAATGAAGAATCATAAGTTTAACACAAAAATGATTGTAAATGTTGTAATGACATTAATTGTGACTATGTCAATGAGCCTTTATTCGCAGGACACTAACCAAATGTCCCGTATTAGTCTTGGGTTTAATGTAGCTTCGATGAATAGTTTTACCAATAATAATTTAAATTCAGGAAATTCAAATGACCTGTATGTTTCCTATGCTTTTAATTCTGCTTTAGCATTAAATTTGGGTTATAATACAAGTGCATATACAAAGAAGACATTAAATGTGAATCAATCAGTTTTACGTTCAGGTTTGCTGATAGGTGTGGATTACTTTCTGAAACCAAGACATGAGTTTTTGTCTTCATCCCTTAATTTGTCTTTGGTAAACTCATTTACTTCGTTTGAGGATTTTAAGAATTCACATGTCGATCTGTCGTATCGGTTGAATTTCTACAAAACATTTTATTTAGGGTTAGGTGCAAATTATACGCACAATAATATTCCGGAATTTTCTACGATTCCACTTGATAATTTGAATCTTATGCTTCAAATTGGTATTCGCGGGATAGGTTTCAAATTTGGGAGAAAATAATTAAGTATCGTAAGGGGTTTTTGTTAATCTTGATTTAGTGGATTAAATCAATCATTTTTTAAGTTTTGTGATAATTTTCTGTTTGTTTATTATCAACCTGAAGAACAACGAATTTAAAATTTAATGTCTTCGGGTTGATATCAACATAATTTAGATTACAAATGTTTATCTTCCAGGTAGTAATCCTTATATTTTTATCAGGGCTTCGATGTAATAGTATATCATTATGCCTGCAAGTGCCAATTTGAGAATGGTACCGGTTAGCAAACCCAGAAAGGTTCCAAAGGCTGCCTTAATTGCTTTCTGCGATGTTTTACCCACAAGTAATTCACCGATGAGTGCACCAATGAAAGGTCCGGTTATAATTCCCCAGGGGCCCATGAAGAAACCTACCATAAGTCCGATAACGCTTCCCCTGACACCGGCTTTACTTCCGCCTGTCTTTTTTGTGCCCCATACAGGAATGATGAAGTCAAGTAGTTGAACGACAACAACAGCAACTCCAAGAATTATCAAAAAACCGGAGGAGAATTGTACAATAGAAGACAGATGTAATAGTATGATACCCAGATAGGATAAAGGGATACCGGGTAGTATGGGTACGATAGCCCCGATAAATCCGGTCAGCAGCAGTAATCCGGCAATGATGATGAGAAATAGATCCATGATGAATGAAAATTAAGTTTATGTGTTTATTGGCAGGTGGACGGCACATTCGGTGTAAATTAGCTTCAAAATAAAATGAGTAAAGGATTATATTTCTCCTAATACAGTCTGACAGATTCTTCTCCCCTTAATGCGCGAAGTCCGGCTTCTGCCAGTGCCTGCATTTCATCTTCTCCGGGATACACGACGACTTTACACATGGGTTGTATCATCCTGATTATGTAGTTCACAATTAATTCGTTGTGAGCCATCCCGCCGGTAAGGATAACGGCATCCGCTTTACCTTCGAGTACGGCCAGCATGGAACCTATTTCTTTGGCTACGCCATAGGACATGGCTTCCAAAATCAGCCGGGCATGTAAGTCTCCGTTTTGTGCCAGTTTGTAGGCGGCATTGACATCGTTTGTGCCAAGGTGAGCGACTAATCCTCCTTTGCCCACAAGCAAATGCTGAATTTCTTCCTGTTCGTATATGCCGGCAAAGATAACCCGGATTAAAGCCCCGGCATCCATGGTGCCTGCACGTTCAGCCGAAAAAGGCCCAAAACCATCAAGCGCCTGGTTGGTGTCGATGACCCGACCCTGTTTATGTGCCGCTACTGAGATGCCACCTCCTAAATGGGCAATTACGAGGTTGAGTTTGTCGTATTTGGTACCACAATCTGCAGCGTATTTTCTGCCAATAGCTTTATGGTTCAATGCATGGAAAGCGGATCTTCTGGGAAATTGTGGCAGTCCACTAATACGGGCCACTTCCTGCAATTCATCCACGACAACCGGATCGGCGATATATGCCCGGCAATCACAAATCCGGGATGCAAACTCATTTGCCAACACCGCACCCAGGTTGCTGGCATGTTCTCCGTTCAGACACTGTCGCAGGTCGTTTAACATGGTTTCATTAACTGCGTAAATACCGGAAGGCAACGGGCGAAGGAAGCCACCCCGTCCGACAACTGCGTGAATACTATTCAGGTCAACTTTTTCTTCCGCGAGATAGTTGAGGATGTGCTCTAACCGGAACTCATACTGCTCAATCACATGTTTATAAGCATGCAATAATTTGGCCGGATGTTTAATTGCACAGGAAATCAAAGGCTTATCGTCTTCGTAAACCGCAACTTTGGTTGAAGTCGAGCCCGGGTTTATAACCAGAATTTTGTGCATAGTTGTGTCAATTTAAGGTAAATCAACTATTTAGGAGCCGTATGATAAAGATAGGCCCCTATTCCCAGAAAAAGAAAATTAGGCAACCACACAGCCAGAAATGGCGACATGGCGCCACTTACTGAAAATGAGGTTGATAAAGTAGAAAACAAAATGTATATTGAACTCAATGCCAGTCCGATGCCCAAATGAAGTCCGATACCTCCTCTTACTTTTCTGGACGCCAATGAAACGCCCATCAATGTCATGATGAAAGCTGCCAACGGCATGGAGAATCGTTTGTAATATTCATCTTCAAACGCCTGAGTGCTTCCTATTCCTCTGTTCTTAAGCCGGTCAAGGTGTTCCTTCAGTTTGGTGTTGTTCAGTTGAGCACTTTCCTTGGCTGTTATGAAGAATTCCCGGGGCTGAACCATAATCGTTGTATCTAATGTAGTGCCTTTGACAATGCTTTCGCGCATGCCGTCAAAATTCCGCAACAGATAATCGGTAATTTTCCATTGGTATAATGAGTCCCAGGTAATTGATTCGGCTGTTAAGCGGGAAGTAAGGATCTTATCATCGAATTTCTCCAGAGAAAAACGATAACCCTTATTTTGTGCTATTTCAAATCTTTCGATGTAAAGAATCACACCGGGTTCAACTTCCATCTGGATATTACGGGCATAATTGGTTTTGAATTTCTTGATGTAAGCATCTTCAAACTCAAGCATTTTTTCATTGGAAGGCGGAATGATATAACCTCCCAGTATAAACGACATAATGCTGATGATGGTAGCTGAAATGAAATAGGGTTTCATGATGCGCCTGAAACTGATACCGCTGGCGAGCATGGCAATAATTTCCGTGTTGGAAGCAAGTTTCGAGGTGAAGAATATTACCGAGATAAAAGTGAACAAGGGGGTAAACATGTTCATGTAGAACGGGATAAAGTTCAGGTAATAGTCAAATATGATGGCTTCTAATGGTGCATTGTTATCGAAGAAATTGTCTAATTTCTCAGTCAGGTCGAAAATGACCGCGATGCTTAAAATCAGAATGATAGAAAAGAAAAACGTACCAAGAAATTTCCTGATGATGTAAATATCCAGCTTGCTGAGACCTATTTTCCGGTAATCAATCTTCATAAATAAAATGAAAGCTTATTTTTATTGTTATATGTTTATTTAGAAGTTAAAAAATCAGGTCTAATGTCTTTCCACTCTCTTAAATTTTTAAACTCTTAAACCACATTAGTCTTTAAATTAACCACTAACCACTATCCACTAACCACTATTCGCTATCAAAGTAAAGTTAGAAATTTTTATGAAATTTCTCCGGAAACCGGGGGGTTACATTCTTATAATACTCTCTGATGTGCAACATATCAGCAGTCTCATCACCCGTAGGCATGAAAACTTCTTTTACACCCATCTCTTTTTTCTTGTAATCAATATAGGCAAGTTCAATGGGTACCCCGGCTTTCATGGCAATGTGATAAAACCCCATTTTCCATTTTTTACGTAGACTTCTGGTTCCTTCCGGCGTAATGGCCAGGTGAAAATGTGTCCTTTTATCAAATTCTTTTGCCATTTGTTCGGTTACAGAACTTGCTTTGCTGCGATCGACCGGAACTCCTCCCATCGAATGAAACATGTAATTGAAAGGAAAAATAAACCAGGATTTTTTAATTAAAAATGATGATTTGCGGTTCGCAGCCCAATAGGATAATTTTCCGATGATAAAATCCCAATTGCTTGTATGAGGTGCAACACAAACGATACTTTTTGGTGGTTCTTCGGTGGTCAGTATCATTTTCCAACCGGCAATGCACAGTATCCAGCGACTTAATTTCTGCATATTAATTTTGTTTTTTTGAGAATGCAAAGCTACAATATTTTTTTGAGATAAAAACAGTGACTAAACGTCCTGTGGATTATGGAATGATATATTGAAGTCGTTCAACAGTATGAGGATTGAAGAAACCGAGTATCGCGCCCTGTAAATTGGTGTAGGGATTGGCCGGACTTGATGAGCTGCCCGGTCCCCCGGAAGAACCACCCATGCTTTTGAAATATTCATACGCAGGTTTGCTAATGCACTGTACCTCAACTGTAATGCTGTCTCCGGTTTTCAGTTCCGGATTATAGACCACCAACAGATTTTCTACCTGATTGCCGTTTGTCAGCCGGTCGTCGTATACGTAATTGTTTCCTGATATTGTGCCGTTTACTGTTAAAACTATCCGGTAGTAGTTTTGTTTGTCTACCGGATCGGTGTAGGTGACATAAACTTCATAGAAGTCGGCCGTTTGATTGGGCAAAACCGCTGGTCCACCTCCCGGATAGATGGAGTTTACAACACGAAAACTATCAACGGGAACATGTTCCGGAATCCTGCCGGACGATGAAATTGTTTCTGCTTCATTTTCAACGTTTAGAAAATAGGTTTGTCCCGATTCTCCCTTCAAATTAACCGAAGTATAAATGCCTGGATTTATTTCACTTAAAATCTCGCTGTTGCCTTCTATATCTGAAATGGTAATGACAGCACCGCTTACCGGAGGAAATGATCCGGTATGAAACAGATTTACCGAACGTGTCAATATGACTATGGCAGGCTCACCTCTCCCGATACTTGCTTCTACAACCAGTTGAGGATGAGAATCGTTGATGTTGATCTCGATGATTTCAGAACAGGATGCTGATATCATAGCTGCTATGAGAATAATCAGTTTGCTATATGTTTTAATTTTTAACAACATCTTAAAATTTAAAATTATAGGTTATCGATGGAACATAAGTAAATAAATAGGTTTTTACCGCGTTGATGACTTCCGGATTGTTTTCATCAGGTTCAAAATCAATGGTAAATGGATTTTTATGACCGTATGCATTGTAAACTGAGAAGTTCAGGCTGCTTTCATATTTACTGGTTTTTTTGAGTATGCGTGTTGCTCCCAAATCAAGCCGGTGATAATCAGGCATTCTGTAGCCGTTGCGTTCGGTGTAATAATATCGCACGTTGCCGTTGACGAGGTACTTGCCACTCGGAAAGGTGACAGCATTTCCGGTATTGTACACCCAGGTAGCTGAAACCGACCATTTTTTGTTGATGTCGTAAATGCCGACAACTGATACATCATGGGTTATATCCTGTCTGGCCGGGTACCAGTTGCCATTGTTGATGCCATCAATCAGCCTTTCTGTCTTTGACCAGGTATAGCCAATCCAACCAGTTAGTTTTCCTCTTTTTTTTCGGAGTAAAACCTCTGCTCCATAAGCCCTTCCCACACCGAAAAGCAGTTCACCTTCAATGTGTTCGTTCGCGTTGATGTCGGCGCCATTCTTCAAATCGATTTGATTTTGCATCCAACGGTAATATATTTCCGTGCTTAGCTGATACATATCCTCTTTGAAATTGGTGAAATAACCCAACGAAAACTGGTTGCCGATTTCCGGTTTCACGTTGTTACTCGATGATAACCAGATGTCTGTCGGCAGGGTAGAAGTGGCATTCGAAATCAAATGCAGGTTTTGCGTATTCCTGGTAAAACTTGCTTTAACCGAATTTCTTTCATCAAAAATATAGGCGATATTAAGTCGGGGCTCAATTTGATAATAGGATTTAACAATCTGATTTTTAGCATAAGTTGTAGTGTCCGTTATGGCTCCGTCACGGTAGGTGTAAAAATCACCGGGACCAAATAAATGATAAGCAGAAAATCTTAATCCATAATTGATATTGAGGTTATAAGTCGGTTTCCAGGTGTTGCTGATGTAAACGCCATTATCGACGGCGAATTTTTCCTGCAGGCGGGTTGGTGTAAAATCTGAATCTTCCGTGGTGTCAAGTTGTCCGGGAATGATGGTGTGGTAAAAGGAGTTTACACCGAAAGTCAGGGTGTTTTTACTGTCAGGATAATACTGAAATTCATGTTTGAAGTTCCAGTTTTTGATGATGGATGTCAGACTAAACCCTTCGTCCTGCAGGATATTTACCTTATAGTCGTAATTCGAATATATGATGGAAGTGTTACTGAACAATTTGGCATTCCATAAATGATTCCACCGGAGTGTGCCGGTGATGTTACCCCAGTCTAAACCGAATCTTTCCTGAAATTCAAATACATCGCGACCAAAATAACCCGATAAGAAAATGCGGTTTCTTTCATCTATCCGGTAGTTTGCTTTCAGGTTGAGATCGTAGAAATACAGCTGGTTATTATTGATTAATTCATCGGGAGAAAGTTTCAGAAACAAATCCGCATAGGTTCTGCGTGCAGTTACAAGATAGGAGCCTTTTTCTTTTACAATCGGACCTTCCAGGTTCAAGCGCGAGGAAATCAAGCCGATACCACCTCCGATGTGATGTGTTTGGTTATTTCCATCGTTCATTTTTACATCCAGTACCGAAGAAATCCTACCCCCATACTCGGCTGGTGCGGTACCTTTGAACATCTGGATATCTTTGATGGCATCACTGTTGAAAGTAGAGAAGAATCCCAACAGGTGATCGGCATTGTATACTGTCGCTTCATCCAACAGAATCAGGTTTTGTGAGCTGTTGCCACCACGCACATAAAATCCGCCACTGGCTTCACCAACCGATTTGATGCCCGGAGTCAGTTTCAGGGTCTTCAGGATGTCGGCTTCTCCAAAAATCACCGGAACTTTGGCAATTTCTTTCACCTGCACCCTTTCAACCCCGATTTCAGTTGAAAGGATGTTGTCGTTGGTACGACGTGCAGTCACTTCTACTTCGTCTAACTGTCGGGTGTCGGGCTCCAGTTTGAAGTTAATCATCCGGTTTTCTTTGATGTTTATTGCCTGTACGATAGATTTGTAACCCAGGTATGAAACAATCAATGTATATTGGCTGTCGTTGAGTGTCAGGGAAAAATATCCATAGGCGTTGGTGGAAGCGCCGGTCCCTGGTATTTCATCAATAAGGATTGTTGCCCCGATCAGACTTTCACCCGATGAAGCATCAGAAACTGTTCCACTGATAGTATGTTTTTGTGCTGCAAAAACGGAAACAGATATGAGTATGAATAAATGAAGCAGATGTATTTTCATAAACTGATTTTTCAGCATGTAATTCAAATGGCGAAAGTAATAGCTTTGTTCAACCTGACCTCCGTTTTTCACTTTTTTTATCAGCTGATGTTTTTATTTGGCTTGCAGTGTTCATAAATTCCCGAAATTTCATGCTGACAGCTCCTGTTTTATTTGTACTTTTGTCCACAATTATCAGCATATATTTCTCTTTTCATGAAGTTTTTAGACGAACTGAACGATAGTCAGCGCGAAGCCGTGGAATTTTCTGACGGAGCATCGCTTATCATCGCGGGTGCCGGATCGGGTAAAACGCGCGTGCTGACCTACAAAATTGCTTATTTGCTCAAAAAAGGACTGGCGCCTTCTTCTATACTTGCCCTGACTTTCACCAACAAAGCCGCCCGCGAAATGAAGAACAGGATAGCCGAACTGGTGGGGGAGCGCATTGCCCGTTATTTGTGGATGGGGACTTTTCACTCGGTTTTCTCACGGATTTTAAGGGCGGAAGCGGATAAACTTGGCTTCACGAAAAACTTCACGATTTACGATTCTTCTGATTCTAATTCGTTGATTAAATCCATCATTAAGGGCCTGAAACTGGACGAAAAGATTTACAGACCCGGTTTTGTGCATAGTCGTATTTCAGCAGCTAAAAATAATCTGATTACCCCCGGCGCTTATGCCGGAAATGCGGATATGGTTCGTTCGGATATGCATGCCCGGGTACCGCGTTTACATGAGGTGTATAAAATCTATACAGAAAAATGTAAACAGGCCGATGCCATGGATTTTGACGATTTGCTGTTGCAAACGAATATATTATTTCGTGATTTTCCGGAGGTGCTGCAAAAGTACCGGGAGCATTTCAATTATATTTTAGTGGATGAATATCAGGATACCAACTACGCGCAATACCTGATAATCAAAAAGCTGTCGGAACAACACGAACGAATTTGCGTGGTGGGCGACGATGCACAGAGCATTTATTCCTTCCGCGGAGCGAATATTGACAATATCCTGCAGTTTAAAAACAATTATCAGTCGACGCAGGTTTTCAAGCTGGAGCGTAACTACCGTTCCACGCAGACCATCGTGAATGCCGCGAACAGTCTGATTGATAAAAACGAGCACCGCATTCCCAAAACCGTTTACTCAGAAAAGGCAGAAGGGGAGAAAATTAAGGTCATGCAGCTGTATTCTGATTTTGAGGAAGGTGCAGTTGTAGCGGAATATATTAAAGACCTGAAAGAATCTGAGAACTATCTTTATCAGCAAATAGCGGTGTTATATCGTACCAATGCCCAATCGCGGGTATTGGAAGATCAACTTCGTAAATGCCTGATTCCTTATCGGATTTATGGCGGCTTGTCTTTCTATCAGCGCAAGGAAATCAAAGACGTGATCGCGTATTGCCGGCTTGTTTGTAATCCGTCGGATGAAGAAGCGCTGAAACGCATCATCAACACACCTGCCCGGGGAATAGGGGATACTACGGTGAACAAAGTGCTGGAATGTGCCTTGTTGCATGGAGTTACCGCCTGGGAAGTGATGGGCGATATCCTGAAATATAATTTGCCTGTAAATGCAGGAACTGCGACCAAGCTGACCAAATTCAGGGAGATGATCCGGGTATTTGCCGAACAGCGGGAAGTGTTAGATGCCTATCAGTTGGTGGATACGATTATCAAAACAACCGGCATCATCAGCGATACTTATACCGATAATTCTCCTGAAAGCATGAGCAGAAGGGAGAATGTGCAGGAATTGCTGAATGCCATCCATGAATTTTGCGAGATAAAAACCAATAATAATGAACCTTCGCTGTTGGTTGATTTTCTGGCGGAAGTTTCTTTGCTTACCGATCAGGATACAGATAAAAATGCGGATGAAGATAAAGTTACAATGATGACGGTTCATGCCGCGAAAGGACTTGAATTCAAAGTGGTATTTGTCGTCGGCATGGAAGAAGAATTGTTTCCATCAACTTTCGCGATGGACAGCGCCAGGGAATTGGAAGAGGAACGCAGGTTGTTTTATGTGGCCATTACCCGGGCTGAAGAGCGTTGTTTTATTACCTATGCCAAGTCGCGCTTCAAGAACGGACAGGTAAACTTTGCCAATCCGAGCCGTTTTATCAAGGATATTGATCCTGCTTACCTCGATCATCCTGCTGATTCTCAGGTAAAAAGTAAATCCTCATTTTTTGATGATGATGATGATTTTCAGGGAGGTTTCCGAAATTTCGGACACCGGGCGCAACGGACTTATACTCCAAAACAAAGTTATCAGCAACCGGAAATACCTTCGATGCCACCTCCATCACCAAAGAAATTAACCAAAATCCGACCAAGCGGACATGCAGTTTCTGATGAAAACTTTACGCCAACCATACCTGTTGGTAAATTTGTAAAGCATCAATTGTTCGGCATCGGGAAGGTGCTGTCGGTCAGCATGACCGGCGCCAACGAAAAAGCCGACATCGATTTTGGCGAAAAAGGCGTGAAATCGCTGTTGTTGAAGTTTGCTAAGCTTGAGGTGCTGGATTAATCGTCATTGCGAGGAGCAAAGCGACGTGGCAATCTCCCCTAAAATCAGGTTATTTCATTAATTCCCGCGTCACCAACCCCGCGATGGTCATCCCAAACATCGCCGGCATGTAGCTCACTGTTCCATTAATGCTGGCTTTTTTGCTGTCCCAGTTTTGACCGGTCATAATAGGTTTTTGCGATTTGTTGTTTGATGCTGAACTGGCATCTTCTCCCATTATTGAATCCATTTTGCCTTTACTATCAGGACCTTCACCTTGGTTTGGGAAGATTTCATCGCTGTACACACAAAGAAATTTTTTGCCGATGCCACCTAATTTGCGGATACGACTGCGTAGGGCAGCGGCAAGGGGACAACCATTCACTTTCCAGAATTCAGTCACTTTGATTCGGGTAGGGTCAGTTTTCAGGGCCGCACCCATCGAAGAAAAGAAAACGGCGTTGGTTTTGGTTGCTTGTTGTATCAGGTGGACTTTATTCGATAGACTGTCGATGGCATCGATGATGAAATCGTAGGTGTTAAGTGCAAATGATTCGCAGGTTTCCGGACTGTAAATTTCCTGCAATCCGATAATGTTGGCATCGGGATTGATTTCTAATAATCTTTCTTTTAATACCTCAATTTTGGGTTTTCCAACCGTTTTTGTTGAGGCAGGCAATTGCCGGTTGATGTTGGTAACACTAACCACATCCGAATCGACCATTGTCAGGTGTCCAATGCCTGCCCGAATCAGGGCTTCGGCACACCAGCTGCCCACACCGCCGATACCAAAAAGAATTACCCTCGTATTAGCTGCTTTCTCAAGATAGGGTTGCCCTAATAGTAAAGCTGTTCGTTGAAAGATTTCCATGTATTTGTTCAGCCGTTCTGACTGATAAGTTCTAAAGATTTTTTATTGATGATTTCCATTTGTTTGCCTGTCGTGCGGATGATACCGTCTTTTTCAAATTCGGATAACATGCGGCTGACACTTTCACGGCTGGTGTCGATTAAATTCCCGATTTCAGTCTGGGAGATAGGTACGATAAACACATCAGACTGAAAAATATTATTGGCAAAATCAAGTAAAACATCCGCCAGATTTCCACGGGTGAGTTTTTGTGTACGATTTGCGCACCTTCTGAAGGATTCTATTTCATAGCGACACAAGGCCTGAATGATTTCATAAGAGAAATGTTCGCTCTCTTTCAGTAGGTTACGAAATACAGTGATGTCGATGAAACAGACTTCGCAGTCTTCGAGGGCAGTAATCGAATATTGATTGACCTTTGCTCCGAAGGTAGTTGGCAGTCCGAGATAAGTTGGAGGTTTTGCTAATTTTACGATTTGCTCGCTGTACGGACCGGTGATGTGTATCTTCACCAACCCCTTCCGCAGGAAGATAATATTCGTAGAGTAGGTGCCTTGTTTGATGATGGAATCCCCCTTTTTGAAACCCACCACAATGTGATTCTCACTCAGTTGTTTCAGCTGGCAGCCATCCAATTTGGCTTCCGCGACTGATATATAAGGACATAAGCTGCAATCTGATTCCATACACCTGATTTTTTTGCAAATATATACAATGTGACGAATATCACAAAACTATGTATGTACTCCCACAACAATTTTACATTTTTTCAACATAAAACCGCCTACATTTGTGCAGTTCATCAACCCAATAAAACATTCATCATGGAAAACGAAACAACCCTTACAATGGAACAACTGCAGAAAGACCTTGAAAAACTGCAAAAGAAAGTAAGTAAAATAGAGAACAACCGTAAAGATCAGCTTTCAATTGCCCTGATATCCGGCGATATGGATAAGATACTGGCTGCCATGATTATTTCATTGGCTGCTGCAGCTATGGATACCAAGGTGAAAATTTTCTTTTCCTTCTGGGCCTTATCAGCTTTACGGGATAAAAAGAAAAAAGCTGCCGGTAAAGATTTTATTTCGAAGATGTTTGGCATGATGCTTCCTAAAGGAAAGAATAAACTGAAACTATCGAACATGAACATGGCAGGCATGGGACCCATGATGATTAAGATGCTCATGAAAAAGAAAAATGTCCTTTCATTAGATGAAATGTTCCAACAGGCCTGTGAATTAGGCATCGAAATAACGGTATGTGAGATGTCTATGGATTTGATGGGTTTCAAGCGCGAAGAGTTTATCGATTATCCTAATTTACGGTATGCTGGTGCAGGAACCTTTGTGGCTGATGCCGGGGAAAGCGCCATGCAGTTGTTTATTTAAAGTCTCCAGACTCCAGACTCCAGACAATATAAATACCAATATTAATCATCAAAGTAAAAATAAAATTATGTCAGAAGAATTAAAAAACCTCCAATCAGATTTAGTAGTAGATGCCCGTGGAACCGCTTGTCCGGGTCCGTTGTTGGCCGCAAAAAAAGCCATTGGCGATATCGAATCAGGTGAAATCATGGAAATTCTTTCGGCCGACGAAGGAACAAAAAGCGATATTCCCCGCTGGTGCGAAAAGGTAGGTCATGAATACCTTGGTTTTGTGGATGAAGATAGCTTCAGCCGTTTGTTTTTACGGAAGGAATAGTTTAATCAAACCTGTCAGGTTTCAAAAACCTGACAGGTTTAGGTAAAATCAATAACCATGGATAACAAACTATCCCCCAAAATTCTCGTCTTTTCCACGGAAAAAATCTCCGACCCGGGCATAGATCAGGCGGGATTGAAAAAGATGCACTATGCACCATCGGTGTATGTGATTAGCCTGCCCTGTTCATCAGGCATCAAACCCCGCTGGATTTTACATGCGCTTGAAAGTGGTTTCGATGGGGTTTTTATCGCAGCCGATGGCCATGAATGCTCATACAGTAGCCGATGTGCCGAGCATACCAATACCATTGTTGAAAGCTCACAGGAACTGATGAAAGCCAAAAATATCAGTCCGAAACGGGTGCGCATGGCAGCCTTATGCTCTGTTTGTGCCGAACCCTTTATGAATCACATGGAAAATTTCGGCAAAATCCTCTCTGCCATAGAAGAATAATTACCCTTACCCGGTTAAATCCGGGAATTTTGTACAGTTGATATATGAAGAATCAAGAAATAACGTATGATGCGATGGTCATCGGGGGTGGTATTGCCGGACAGGAAACGGCATTGAACCTTGCTGACATGGGCAAAAAAGTGTTGTTGGTGGAAAAAGGTCTTTCCATCGGCGGCAAGATGATTCAGTTGAGCAAGGTGTTTCCCACGCTCGACTGCGCAGCCTGTATCACGACACCCAAGATGTCGGAGACTGCACGTCACCCGAATATAACCCTGATGCTCAACAGCGAGGTGAATAGCGTAGTAAAATCGCAGGACGATTTCGATATTGAAATTACCCAACAACCCCGGTATGTAATTCAGAAGGATTGTACGGGCTGCGGCGAGTGTGAGATAGTTTGTCCGGAAGTCCGCAGCGATGAATATAATACGCATCTTGCCGGCCGAAAAGTTGCCTATATCCCATTCAACTTAGCCAATCCCCGGATTGCCACCATCGACCGTCAGGGACATTCAGCTCCCTGTATCAACGAATGTCCGGGTGGTGTGAAACCTTATGGTTACATCACACTGGCACGAAATGGTCAGTATGAAGAAGCCATGAAACTGCACCTCGAAGATATTCCTTTCCCGGGCAGTCTGGGACGTGCCTGTTATGCTCCCTGTGAAAATGCATGTAGTCGTGCTTCGCTTGAAGGTGGCGTGGATATCCGTCGCATCAAAAGATATTTCGTGGATTGGTATTATGAAAAATATCCTGAAGCGCCAGCAGTTGAGATCAAAGAAAAAACAGGAAAGAAAGTCGCTGTTGTAGGTTCCGGTCCGGCCGGATTAACCTGCGCCTATCATTTAGCGCTGAAAGGACATCAGGTTACCATTTTTGAAGCAGCACCCGGGGCAGGAGGGATGTTGCGACTGGCTCTTCCGGAGTATCGTGCGCCGAAAGATGTCGTAGATCGTGATGTGCAAAATGTAACTGCGGTAGGGGTAGAAATTCAGTGTAATCGTAAAATTGATGATTTGCATGGTCTGAAAGCAGCTGGTTTCGATCTGGTTTTTGTAGGAGTCGGCACCCATGTAAGCACAAAATCCAATATCGAAGGTTGCGACCTCGATGGTGTGGTAGGTTGCATGGATTTTCTTCGCGAAGCGAATATCGGCAAAAAGGAAGACCTCACGGGCAAGAAAGTCATGGTAATCGGAGGAGGAAACACAGCCATTGATGCAGCGCGCACAGCCTTACGTTGTGGGGCAGCTTCGGTTTCGGTTATTTACAGAAGAAGCCGGGAAGAAATGCCTTGTTTTGAACCGGAAATACGGGAAGCGGAAGAAGAAGGCGTTGAAATACGGGTGTTGCGCAATCCGGTGAAGTATATCGGAACGAATGGTCGGATATCAGCAGTTCAGCTTACTAAGATGAAGTTGGGCGAGAAAGGAAGTGATGGACGCCGAACCACCGAAGCCGTTAATGGTTCTGAGTATGCCGAACCGGTTGATTACGTAATCGAAGCCATCGGGTTGAAACCCACTACAGCGCCTTTTGCGGGACAGGTGGAAATGAATAAAAATGGTACCATCAAAGCTGATGCGAAAACTTTACAGACCAATGTGGATTATATTTTTGCAGGTGGTGACTCAACAACCGGTGCTACAACACTCATCGAAGCAGCCGGTCAGGGTCGCAAAGCTGCATTCTACATGGATAAGTTGCTACGTGGGTTGGATATGCATGATTTTGAGGATGGTGATAAACTCCCGGCTGTCAACAAAGAACCCATCATCAAAAAATACAAGGGAGGACTAAAACTCCCTGTTGAACCAGTGTTGCTGGATGCCCGTGCCCGTGGCAAACAGTGGGAGGAAGTGGAAAAAGTATATACGGAAGCACAACTCAAAGAAGCGACCAATCGCTGTTTAGATTGCAGCAACTGCCGGGAATGTCATCAATGTGTGGCGGCTTGTCCTTCGAACGCCATAGATTTTTCTCAGAAAATCATCAGAGAAAAACTGAAAGCACGTGCTGTTGTGCTGGCAACGGGTTATAGTCTGTTTCCGCCCAGCGGCAAACCACAATATGGCTATAATCAATATCCGAACGTGATTGATTCCATGCAAATGGATCGTCTCATTGCTCCGACACGTCCCTTTAACAGTCTGCTGCGACCGGGCGATGGCAAAGTACCCGACAATATCGCTTACGTACTTTGTACCGGTTCCCGTGATTCATCCATCGAAAATGGAGGCTGCGGAAGCGATTGCGCCAACAATCCCATTTGTTCCCAGATTTGCTGCATGTATTCCATCAAACAGGCTCAGTTGCTGATGGGTGCACTACCCATGGCTGATATCACGATTTATTATATTGATATCCGAGCGTTTGGCAAAGGTTACGAAGAGTTTTTCCGTGAATCCAAATCTATGGGAGTGAATTTTGTTAAAGGTAAAGTAGCTTCCATCCGTGAAAATGAAAACGGATCGGGCGATTTGATTTTACGTTACGAAGACATCACCAAAGGCATCGTGAAGGAATCGAAACATGATTTGGTGGTACTTTCGACCGGGGTTGTTCCCAATAAAAAAATACCGGATATGTTCACGGCTCAACGATTGGAACTCGACCGGTTTAGTTTCGTGATGCAGCCGGATGAACTGACTAATCCGGCACAGACCAATATCCCGGGAGTTTTTGTTGCAGGCGCTGCATCAGGACCAAAAGATATTCCGGACTCAATCCTATCTGCCGGTTGTGCTGCTGCTGAAGTGGCATCTTACCTGCATGGTGATGTGTCTGTTGAAACAGTTTCTGCAACTCCCCACAGTTCAGTTAAAACCTTTAAAGTAATCCGTTGATATGAAGAAGAGAATAGGTGTATATATTTGTCATTGCGGCGGCAATATTTCCGACTACGTGGATGTTGCGGAACTCGGGAAGATGTTTCACAAGGAAGAAAACATCGTGGTTTCGAAAGATGTGATGTTTGCCTGTGCTGACTCCAATCAGAAGGACATGATAGCCGATATTCAGGCAAATCAGCTGGATGGCATCGTGGTGGCTTCCTGCTCCCCGAAACTGCATTTGCATACCTTTCGCAATGTGGCTATCCGGGCCGGACTGAATCCCATGAACTATGTGCAGGTGAACGTGCGGGAACAATGTTCCTGGCCCCATTCCGATAAACCGAGAGAAGCTACTGTGAAAGCTGCCGGTCTTATCCGTGCGGGTATCAACAGGGTAATTCATTCCGAATCGTTGGATAACATCGAAGTTGAAATCAAAAAATCAGTATTGGTTATCGGCGCCGGTGTGTCGGGGATGAAAGCAGCTATCGAACTTGCCAACAATGGTCACGAGGTGTTCCTGATTGAAAAGGAATTCAGCGTGGGCGGTCATGTCGGTCAAACCGGAAAAGTTTTTATGACCGGACAGGATGGGAGGCAAATCGTTGATAAGCTGTATCAACAGATTAAATCCCGTAATAACATCACCCTTTTCACTGGCGCAGTTTTAGAAAAGGTTTCGGGAAGTTTGGGTAATTTTCAGGTGGAAATTAAAGTTAAACCCCGCCATTTGAATGCTGCGAATGTAAACCAGGTAAAAGTAGATGAGCGCATGACTTTCATCGTGGGTTCGGTTTTGGTGGCAACGGGTTTCGATCATTATCAACCGAAAGCAGGGGAGTATGGCTACGGGCAGTTTCCGCAGGTCATCACACTTCCCGAATTCAACCAGTTGATGGATAAGAGCAAGGGCGAACTGATGTGTCAGGATAAACCGGTCGGGAGTGTCGCGTTTATCTATTGCGTGGGAAGTCGTCAGACCAAAGGAGAAAATAAATATTGTTCACGTACCTGCTGCAACGCGGCGGTGCATACTTCCCTTCAGCTGAAAGAGAAATTTGGCAACATCCGTGCATATCATTTGTTCAGGGATATCCGGACTTATGGTAAACACGAGGTGATGTACGAAGCATCGTGCCGTCAGGGTGATGTTTACCTGAAATACGAAGAAAAAGAGATGCCGCTTGTATCAGCAGAAGGAAAACAATTGCTGGTGAAGGTAAAAGATTATCTGACCGCCAAAAAAGAAATTGAAATTCCGGTGGATATGGTGGTGTTGGTAACGGGTATGGTAGCCCGTGAAGATTCAACCCGGATTTCGGAACACCTGAAAATCCCAATAGGTAACGATAAGTTCTTCAATGAGATACATCCGAAGCTGAAACCGGTTGAAACCGTCATCAAAGGGGTTTACATCGGCGGAAGCTGTCAGGGACCGCGCAACATCAGCGAGTCGGTGCAGTCGGCTTTATCGGCGGCCGCCAAGGTCAACACCTTGCTCTCGAAGGATACCATTTCGGTCGATCCGGTTATCGCGCGCATCAATCCCGATGCCTGTATCTGGTGTGGAAAATGTGCTGATGTATGTGATTATACAGCGCTGAAAGAGGTCGAAGCGGGTGGAAAACGTATCGCGGCAGTCAATAAAGCGGTTTGTACGGGCTGTGGTATTTGTGCTCCTGTTTGTCCGGAAAATGCCATCGAGGTGGCGCAGTTTACCGACAAGGAAATTGAATCTATGATAGATGGTTTCACGACTCAGTTTGATATTCCGGAACGTCAGCAAGAAGCAGAAGAATCGGAACAAGATGCTGTGACACAGATGAAAGAATATCCTCAGGTCTGGAAAGAGATTCTGGCTGGCATGACCAACGAACAGAATACCATTCCACAGATAGCTGAAAACTCAAAACTCAGCAAAGAGTTGGTTACCTGGCATTTGATGACGATGAATAAATATGGCATCGTGCAACCTGCGAGGATGGATGAAAAGGAACTCTATTTTTATTACAAAGTTAAAAATCATTGATGTATGGCAAGAGTGAATCCCGATTTTGTATCGGAACTATATAAATACGGAGAAAAAGATTTCAGCGCGTGTTACAATTGTGGTAACTGTACGGCAATTTGCTCGCTTTCCACGGCTGAGAGTTCTTTCCCGAGGGAGATGGTGCGATATACAACGCTTGGGTTGGAAGATGAAATAAAATCATCGCTGAAACCCTGGCAGTGTTATGCTTGTGGCGAATGTACCACGGATTGTCCGCGACAGGCCGACCCAAGTGAGTTGATGATGAGTCTCCGCCGCTGGCTAATGGCGCAGTACGACTGGACCGGACTGTCAGGTTTGCTTTATAAATCTTTACCGCTCAGCTTGGTAGCATTTGTGCTGACATTGGCTGGTGTCTTGTTTTACGCGATGCAACATCAGTTTAATCTGGAGCATTTGATGGAAGTCGGGCATTTATTCGAAATGGTTGCCATTGGTTCGGTAGGGGTGGTAATATTACTCCCAAATATCGCAAGAATGTGGTATTTCACCATCCTGAAACCAGGGGTCAAGGTATCGTTTGTGAAGTATGTGAAATCATTGGGTGAATTATTTGTGCACATGTTTACCCAGAAAAGAGCGTTGGGGTGTGACGATAATCAATTCCGTTGGTTTGAGCATTTCATCCTGGTACTGGCATATCTGTCCCTGCTGTTTACAACGGTGTTTCTCGACTGGTTCTCTACCGAAAGTTTGTTTGTGCATGTATTGGGATATGTGTTAAGCGGACTGGTGTTCATCATTACGGTTGACTTTGTACGTCATCGCATCCAAAAGAAACAGGCAGTAACCAAAAACTCACAGCCATCTGACTGGTTTTTTGTTGTTTGGTTACTATTGATGGGACTGACCGCCTTCCTGGTGAAATTCTTCCAGGATATGTCGTGGTTGGAGAGCAACAAGTGGCTGTACATTTTTCATTTCACCATCCTGGTACAATGGGCGTTGATCATTGTTCCCTTTGGCAAATGGACGCATTTTTTGTACCGGTCATTTGCTATGTATTTTGAAAAATTGAAGGGGTGAATTAAAAAGAATAACCTAATGCAATACCTAACCAGGGTAAGAAAACGAAACGATCATTGGTTGTTCCCATAATAGGTGTGATTCTTAATTTTAATAGCAGGCCATTTTGTGACATTCGTTTATAACCTAACACCAAATGTGCTTTTGCAGCAAAGTCGGTTCTGTAAGTCATACCAATTCCGGTTTCCAGAAAATTTTTACTAGATCCAAGACTGTAAGTCAATGTAAGTGGAATATAGGGATTGTAAGGATAATTTCTTTCGGGAAATCCAAGTCCGATGTTGGCACCCAGGTGACTGTTTTTTGTAATTGGTAAATACCGTTCATAATTTACAGTTGCCAGTATCCCTGTACCTAATAGTTCTGCGTATACACCGTTTTGGGGAATTTGTGCTGAGGCAATTGATATATATCCGCTTATCATTGAGATAAGTATAGATATAAAAATTACTGAGACTTTTTCAATCGGATTCATATGCTTACAATTGTTATAAAATGACATAAATTATAACAGATGTATCTTTTATTTTGTTTTCTGATTTACTTTACAATATTCTTTTGATAGCATTTCAATTGTTTATTTGCTGTTAGAAATAAAGTAGATGTGTTTTATTTTGTTGCTTTCGTGGATAATATTCAGCAGGAATTATTTTAAAGCTGCAAAAATACCAGCGACCCGATTGCAGTAACAATCCACAGCACGATGCCATAAGCAAAACTTTTAGCACCCGATTGCCTGATTTGCCGGATGGTGATGTTGGAACCAATGAGGAACAGGGCGATGACCATGCCGCGTTTCCCCAGCCAGTTGAGATGAAGGTAACTTTGTTCGAACGAAGGGAAAAAGTTGGCAAATAGGATGGCCAACACAAAAAACAGGATAAACCAGGGGAATTGAATGGTATGCTTGCCGTCGCGTTTGTTTAACAGTGCTATCACCAACGAAAGCGGGATGATCCACAAGGCACGGATCAGTTTCACGGTGGTGGCTATTTGCAGGGCTTTTTCGCCGTAAATGGCACCTGCACCAACTACGGAACTGGTGTCGTGAATGGCGATGGCTGCCCAATTACCAAAGACTTCCTGACTCAATCCCAGTTTGTGCCCGATGAATGGGAACAGCAACAACGCGACCGCATTGAGAACGAATACGACAATCAGTGCGAATGAATTCTGGTAATTTTTACTTTTGAGGATGGGCGCAACCGCAGCAATGGCACTGCCACCGCAAATGGCTGTCCCGGTGGAAATCAACAGTGCAATATTTTTTTCTATTTTGAAGAGTTTCCCTAACAGAATACCCAGGATCATGACTGTCGTAACAGAGACCAGCGTTTCAATAAATCCACTTTTGGAAGCATGAATGACATCGTCGAGATTCATCCCGAAACCCAATAAAACGATGGAAAGTTGCAGGATTGTAGCCGTGTGCCGGTGAAAGTAGTCATGTCTGATACCAATCAGAGATAAGAGCAAACCGGCGGTCAGGGATATGGCAGGAGAAACAAAGGGAAAAAAACACATCAATATGCCGGCCAGGTATATCCAACCGGAATATTTACCTGAGTCATTTGGGCTTTTAAATTTATCTGATACCTTATTTATTTTCACCGCTGCTGAATAAAGGCTGCAAATGTATTGGGATATGTTGAGATAAACAAATATATCATTGTTAAAGTTATTTAATGGTTTTAACTTTATTTCTGAATGAAAATCGACTTAGAAAATCTATCTTTGCAAGGACTAAAACGAATAATTATGAACAAGACAATTGCGCATATTGAAATCTCTACTTCAAAAAGGAAAAGCCGGGATAAAGTGCCGGAAAAACAGAAAAAAGTAGTTACAGTTAAGAATCCTTTGAACCAAGAGATTACAGAAGAAAAAACCTATACCCACGAAGAGGTGTTTGGAGAACTAATAGAAAGATTAAACGAACATTATGGTACAAACTATAAGTTGAAATATTGAAATGGATTGTTTTGAAGTTGTTTATTCAAAAAAAGCCAAAGAAGACATTCATAAACTATATGAATTTATCGTGTTTGAGTACAAAGCCCCGATAACGGCTTTTAGGTATGTTCAGGGGTTATTTGATGAGATCAGAAAACTATCTTATAGTGCTCAATCCTATTCTATTCAAACCCAAAAAGTATTTCAACAATACGGGAAGAATGTCAGAAAAATAAACTACAAACGCATGACAATTATCTACACTGTCAACGGATCAGTCGTGTATATTCAAAGAGTTGTTGCGTCGTTATTAATATCAGATTTATAGTTTTCCGGCTAAATACGATTCACTTCTGACTGTAGACTGTTGACCGTAAACCGTAAACTGGCGACTAATTTTCCCGTTGTTCATTTCAACAAATAATTGTACCTTTGTTGCTCAAAAAAATAAACTGTCAGTATGAGCCACACCGACAAACAATTCGATCAGGTTGCCACCATTTGCCGTGATATTTTTACCAAGAAAATGAAGGATTACGGCGCTTCCTGGCGCATTCTACGCCCGAAATCAGTGACCGACCAGATTTATATCAAAGCCAACCGTATCCGTAGTATCGAAACCAAAGGCGTGGCTAAAGTAGATGAAGGCATCCGTTCTGAATTAATCGCGATTGTGAATTATGGTGTAATTGGATTAATTCAATTGGAACTGGGTGTTTCGGAAGCGGATGACCTGAGTTATGATAACGGACTGGCACTTTACAATAAATATTTACAACAGGCCAAAGAACTGATGATGGCTAAAAACCATGATTACGATGAAGCCTGGCGTTCGATGCGCATGGAATCGTACACGGATTTAATCCTGATGAAAATAAACCGCACCAAACAGATTGAAGATAACCAGGGTGTAACCATTATTTCCGAAGGCATCGATGCCAACTACTTCGATATGATTAACTACGCAGTCTTCGGTTTGATAAAAATGGAGGAAAATTCTTGAAAAGAAAGCGCAGACATACCATGACTTCCGGATCGGGTAAGCTGCTCGGTACGCTTCCGGTTTTGCTGCATGCCAACCGCCTGCTCATTGGCCTGGTGTTTGCTTTTTCCGGATTCGTGAAGGCGGTGGATCCGCTGGGTACAGTTTACAAAATTGAAGATTATCTCACGGCTTTCGATGGCATCTGGGGTGGATTGACCTTCATGGCTTTCCCGGCTGCTTTTCTGCTGATTGCCCTGGAATTACTCATCGGACTGAATCTCATTTTTCAGGTTAAATTCAAGTTCTCGTCGTGGCTGGCTTTCGTTTTTATGCTGGTTATGACGCCACTGACTTTATATATTGCCCTGTATAACCCGGTTACGGATTGCGGGTGTTTCGGCGATGCCCTGAAAATAAGTAACTGGATGACTTTCTACAAAAATGTTTTCTTTTTCATCCTGACTTTATTACTCTTTATTTTTCAGAAAAAATACAGCAAGATTTTTCTGCCGAATGTCGAATGGGGATTTATTATCGTCTTTTTTGTGGCATCATTCGGTTTTATGATTTATAACCTGACACACCTGCCGGTGTTGGATTTTCGTCCGTATAAAGTTGGTGTAAATATTCCCGATGCAATGAAAGTTCCTGATGATGCGCCGGGCGATGTGTATGAATATAACTTTGTATACGAAAAGGAAGGATCCAGAAGAATATTCTCTATCGACCAATTACCGGATTCCAGCTGGACATTTGTCAGCCAGGAAACCAAACTGATTTCGGAAGGATACAAACCACCTATCCACGATTTGGTGATTTTGACGGCTGAATTTGAGGATGTAACGGAAGAAGTGCTGAATTATGAAGGGACGACCTATTTAATCGTGATGTATGACCTGCAAAAAACATCAGAGAAAGGCATCGAAAAAGTAAAGGATTTTGTCGCATACAAGCTGAACGAACATCCGGAGGTGAAAGTTTATGCCCTGACGGCTTCTTCCACTCAGGATATTCAGGAATTTAAAACGAAATACGGAATCACATTCCCCTTTTATAAAACCGATCCGATAACCCTTAAAACCATGATACGGGCCAATCCCGGGGTGATGAAATTGGTGGATGGAACGGTGAAGGGGAAATGGAATGGAAAACGATTGTGATAAAAACAATCAGACCTGTCAGGTTTTTAAAACCTGACAGGTCTTGTGGAATATAATTCAAATAAAAACATTGTCAAACATAAAATATCAAACAAAAAAATGAGAAAAAACATTGTAGCAGGTAACTGGAAAATGAATAAAACCCTGCAGGAAGGGTTGGCGTTGGCTGAAGAACTGAACGGAGCGTTGAAAGGTGCAACACCAAATTGTGATGTGGTAATCGGTACGCCGTTTATCCACCTTGCCAGCGTGGCTGCTGCCATCGACACTAACAAAATCGGTGTAGCTGCTCAAAACTGTGCCAATAAAGAATCAGGCGCTTATACAGGTGAAATTTCAGCTTCGATGGTGAAATCTACCGGTGCGAATTATGTTATTTTAGGTCACTCTGAAAGACGTGCATATTATGGTGAAACAGCTGAAACGCTGAAAACCAAAGTTGAGTTGGCGCTTAAAAACGAACTGACTCCTATCTTCTGCATCGGTGAAGTATTGGCTGAAAGAGAAGCAGAAAAACATTTCGACGTGGTGAAATCTCAAATCGTGGATTCATTATTCGAATTATCTGCTGAAGATTTCGGTAAAATAGTACTGGCTTACGAACCGGTATGGGCTATCGGAACCGGTAAAACGGCTTCTGCTGCTCAGGCACAGGAAATGCATGCGTTTATTCGTCAGACTTTGGCTGCTAAATATGGTCAGGAAGTAGCTGATAATTGCTCTATCCTGTATGGTGGAAGTTGCAATGCTGGTAATGCCAAAGAATTATTCTCAAATCCCGATGTGGATGGCGGTTTGATTGGTGGCGCTTCGTTGAAAGTGGCTGACTTCAAAGCGATCATTGACGCGTTTTAAATATTTAAACCACAAAAGGCACAAAAGGAAGACTAAGAAATCACAAAAGAATAATTCAAAAAACAATAAGAATTATTGAATGTTAAAGAATTAAGACGTTAGACACTTAAACTTTTTCAACTGAAAATTATACACTATTCATTATTGATTCTTTTGTGATTTCTTAGTCTTTCTTTTGTGCCTTTTGTGGTTAATAAACAATAAAGAATGGCAAAAACCAAGAGCGTATACGTCTGCCAAAACTGCGGCAACGATTCTCCGAAGTGGATAGGAAAATGTCCGTCCTGCGGGGAATGGAATACCTATGTCGAAGAAATCATCAGCAAGGAGAGCAAGCAAAGCATCCAGCTGGCGGGTATTCAGGTGACAAAGGAGAAGCCGGTGTTGATTTCTCAGGTTGAAACAACCGAGGAAAGCCGGATTGATACGCATTCGGGTGAGCTAAACCGGGTACTGGGTGGGGGATTGGTTCCCGGATCACTCGTACTCATTGGTGGCGAGCCGGGTATTGGTAAGTCAACACTCGTGTTGCAGGTGGTGCTGAACATCCGCAATCGTAAAGTACTCTATGTTTCAGGCGAAGAAAGTGTTAAGCAAATCAAGCTGCGTGCGGAACGCTTAAGTCCCGATGCGGCCGACTGTTATGTAGTTAGCGAGACCTCCCTCGAACAGATTTTTGTACACATCAGCAACATCAACCCCGATTTGGTGGTGGTCGATTCCATTCAGACGGTGTCGACCGAAACCATCGAATCCTCTCCCGGTTCTGTGTCGCAGGTGCGTGAATGTGCCGCGGCTTTACTGAAATACTGCAAAAGTTCCGGAACGCCTGTGTTGCTCATCGGGCACATCAACAAAGAAGGCAGCATTGCCGGCCCGAAAGTGTTGGAGCACATTGTGGATACGGTGTTGCAGTTCGAGGGTGACCAGCACTACATGTATCGCATCCTGAGAGCCATTAAAAACCGCTTCGGAAGTACTGCCGAGCTGGGCATTTTCGAAATGCAGCACAACGGCTTACGGGAAGTGAGCAACCCCTCAGAATTATTGTTGTCACAAAACCACGAAGGGCTCAGCGGGGTGGCCATTGCTTCAGCAGTGGAAGGTATTCGGCCGTTTTTAATTGAAGTACAATCACTTGTGAGCTCGGCAGCTTATGGAACCCCCCAGCGTTCTTCCACCGGTTTCGATTTACGCAGGCTGAATATGTTGCTTGCCGTACTCGAAAAACGTGTAGGTTTTAAATTGGCACAAAAAGACGTGTTTTTGAATATTGCCGGTGGTATCAAAGTCAATGATCCGGCTATCGACCTGGCTGTCATCTCTGCTATCCTTTCTTCCAATGTGGACATTGCCATTGAAAAGCATGTGTGCATGGCCGGTGAAGTTGGACTCTCCGGTGAAATCCGTCCCATCAACCGCATCGAGCAACGTATCCGTGAAGCCGAAAAACTCGGTTTTACCAAAATGATCATTCCCAATTTCGACCTCAAAGGCCTCAACCTCGACAAAATCAACATGGAAATCATCCGGGTTAAGAAAGTGGAAGAGGCATTCCGCGTATTATTTAAAAAATAAATATTTGTTGAATATTCAATAATATTTTTTACTTTTGAAGGTTCGATTAGAATCTTTTAAGAAACATAAGCTAAAGAAATATTGTATGGAAGTTACACGTATATTTGATTTGTTGGATAATTATCTTGAAAAATATCCAACACAGGATGCGGCATTAGCCAGTAAAAAAAATGGTGCATGGAAGAAGATCAGCATTCAGGAGTATGTTGATGCAGTGAATCATATCAGCTACGGATTATTGAAGCTGGGGGTGAAAGCCGGAGATAATATCGGTATTGTCAGTGGCAACCGTCCCGAATGGAATATGCTTGACATGGCCATCATGCAGTCGGGAGCTATTTCAATTCCAATTTATCCGACCATCAGTCAGGACGATTATCGTTACATCCTGAATCATGCCGAGATGAAAATGATTTTTATTGATGGGAAGTCATTGCTCAAAAAATTGGAGCCGGTCATGCCCGAGGTTAAAACGTTGAAAGAAATTTTTCTTTTCGATGAAGAAGACGGGGATTATAAATACTTAGATCAACTCATTCAACTGGGAAAAGAAAACCCGGTGCCGGAAGAACTGGCAAAAATCAAAGCTGCCATTAAAACGGAGGATATGGCAACGATTATCTATACGTCAGGTACCACCGGAAATCCAAAAGGGGTGATGTTGTCGCACAGTAATATTGTGAATCAGATTATGAATCTGAGAACAACACCGTCGGGCTGGAGTAAAACAGCTCTGAGTTTCCTTCCGCTTTGCCATGCTTACGAACGTATGTTGGTTTACCTCTATCAATACCTGGGAATGTCGGTTTATTATGCTGAAAGTCTGGCGACCATTGCAGATAACATCAAAGAAATTAAACCTACGATGATGTCGGCAGTACCCCGCTTACTCGAAAAAATATACGATAAACTATATCTGGCCGGCAAGAAACTACCTTTTATTAAACGGAAATTGTATTATTGGGCATTTAATTTAGCCACCAAATATCAGTTGGAAGGCAATAGCTGGTGCATGAAACAACAACTGAAGCTAGCCGATAAACTTATTTTTTCCAAGTGGCGCGAAGCCATAGGCGGTAATTTCGATATCGTGGTGTCGGGAGGCTCGGCTTTGCAGCCGCACATGGGATCTTTCTTCTCAGCGATTGGTATGCCGGTGTTCGAGGGTTACGGGTTGAGCGAAACTTCTCCAGTTATCGCGGTAAGTCAGCGTGGCAAACACGGCCGCAAATTCGGAACGGTAGGACTGCCATTGCCGGGTGTTCAAGTGAAATTGGGCGAGAGAGACGAAATCATGTGTCGCGGTCACAATGTGATGCTGGGTTATTACCGTGCTCCTGAGCTGACTTCACAGGTAATTGATGCCGATGGTTGGTTCCATACCGGCGATACCGGAAAATTTACCTCCGAAGGTCAGTTGATTATTACGGGTCGTTTGAAAAGTATTTTCAAAACATCCTTTGGTAAATATGTGAATCCCCAGGCGATTGAGTCTAAATTTACCGAATCGCCGTTTATAGATAACATGATTGTGGTGGGTGAGAATAAGAAATTTGCTGCTGCGTTGATTTCACCTGATTTTGTGTATTTGAAGTCGTGGTGCGGTATTCACAACATCCCTTATACTACCAATGAAGAAGTGATTCAGAATAAGGTTGTACTGAAACGTTACGAAGAAGAGGTGAAGAAATATAATGTATTCTTTGGCGATTTCGAGCAGGTGAAACGCTGGCAACTGGTTCCTGAAGAGTGGACGCAGCCCGGTGGTTTCCTGTCGCCAACCCTGAAAATCAAGCGAAATGTGATTGAGGGGCATTATGCCGAGAGAATAGAAAAATTATTCGCATAATGGATCTATCTGTCTGCTTTATTTGGAAGATGCTGCATGAATAGCTTCCGTAGGAAGCAGATCTCTGTAACCTGCCAGTTTACTGGCAGGTTTAGAAGTACACACTTATAAAGAGCTGCCGTAGGTAGCGTTGGTGATGAACAGGTAAAACATAAAAATATCATGATGAAAACAACCACATTATTAACAATCATCCTTTGCAGCATGGGACTATTCCTTAAATCCTGCAGTACCATTCCTCCCGGAGCAGTGGCTGTAACATCTTTCGATAAAGAGAAATACTTAGGCAAGTGGTATGAAATTGCGCGTTTTGATTTCAGGTTTGAAAAGGATCTGAATAATACTACTGCATTTTACCAATTGCGTGATGACGGTTTTATTGATGTGACCAATCGGGGATATAATTATGTAAAGAAAGAGTGGAAAGAAGCAAACGGTAAAGCTAAGTTCGTGGGTGACCCAACAGTTGCCATGCTGAAAGTGTCGTTCTTCGGACCGTTTTACGGAGGTTACAATGTTATTGCCTTAGATGATGAGTATAAATACGCGCTCATCGCCGGCAGTAGTCTTGAATACCTCTGGATTCTGGCCAGAGAGAAAACTATTCCCGAAGAGATTAAAACCGCTTATGTAAAAAAAGCGCAGGAAATTGGTTTTGATACCGATAAATTGATTTGGGTGGAGCATGACTGATTTTTTCTTTCATTGATAAATACTATCTTTGCAGTTCGTTTTTAAGGTAGATTATCAGAAAGAAAATGAAATTAAACGATAATACGGCAGTATTGTTACTGCACTGTCCCGATAAACCCGGGATTCTGGCGGCTGTGACTGAGTTCATCAATCAGCATAGTGGTAATATTTTGTACCTCGACCAGTATGTAAACCGCGAAGAAAAAGTTTTCTTCATGCGTGTGAAATGGGATTTGGACACCTTCCAGATTCCCAAGGAAAAAATTCAGGATTATTTCCAAACCCTGCTGGCAAGCCGGTTTGACATGCACTTCAGGCTTTATTTTTCCGATACAAAACCCCGTATGGCAATCTTTGTTTCGAAGATGCCCCATTGCTTGTACGATTTATTGTCGCGCTATGCGGCAGGGGAGTGGCATGTGGATATTCCGCTGATCATCAGTAATCACCCGGATATGGAACCTGTGGCGAAACGTTTCGGTATAGAGTATCATTATTTCCCCATCAACAAGGAAAATAAGGCTGAACAGGAAGCTAAGGAACTGGAATTGATGAAGTCGAAAGGCATTACTTTTTGCGTTCTCGCTCGGTACATGCAAATCCTGTCTCCGGAATTTATCAACCATTACCCCGATCGTATCATCAATATCCACCATTCTTTCCTTCCGGCTTTCATGGGAGCGAAACCTTACCATGCAGCACATGAACGTGGCGTGAAAATTATCGGAGCAACCAGTCACTATGTGACCACCGACCTGGATGCCGGTCCGATTATCGAGCAGGATGTGACCCGTATTTCACATGTGGATACGGTAGATGTGTTGATACACAAAGGTCGTGATTTGGAAAAAATTGTGCTTTCGCGCGCCGTCGAAAAACACATCGAAAGAAAAACCCTCACCTATAAAAACCGAACCGTTGTGTTTCAGTGATGCGTTACTTCATCTATTTTGCATACAATGGTAAAGCCTACCACGGCTGGCAAATCCAGCCCAACGGTATTTCCGTGCAGGAAGTGTTCACGAATGGTTTGCGCACCTTGCTCCGCGAAGAAACGGAAGTGGTGGCTGCCGGTCGCACCGATACCGGCGTACATGCGAAACAGATGGTGGCTCATTTTGATTCCGGACATGCAGATTTAGCAGGAGGTGATTATGTGCGCAGACTGAATAGTATCCTGCCGAAGGACATTGCCGTGGATAAGATTATTGCAGTGAACCCCGATGCCCATGCCCGTTTCGATGCCATTTCCCGAAAATACGAATATCATTTGTATATAGGTAAAAATGTGTTTAAGGAAAATCTGGCGTTGAGAATGTTTCATCCGCTGGATTTTGATTTGATGAATGAGGCAGCGCAGAAACTGAAGGACTACACCGATTTTACCAGCTTCAGTAAGCTGCATACCGATGTGAAAACTAATAATTGTGTGATAACTGAAGCTGTCTGGCAACAAGTGGGAGATGAATGGGTGTTTACCATCGAGGCCGACCGTTTCCTGCGCAACATGGTACGTTCTATCGTCGGAACTCTCTTTGATGTGGGTATGCACAAATTAAGTGTGGCTGATTTTTGCCGCATCATCGAAGCCAAAGACCGCTGCAAAGCAGGCGTTTCGGTTCCTGCCCATGGACTTTATTTAGTGGAGGTGAATTATCCTGATGAAATTTATTTAATAGCGAATAACTAATAGCGAATAGCGAATAACTAATAGCGAATAGCGAATGAGGGTTAAGTGTTTGTTTTGCACTGACAATATTTATTAATGAAGTAATAGTTATTCGCTATTCACTAATTAATTTTCGAAAAAAATCATGTGGCTCTTTCTTGGCATAATATCCGCTTTGTTACTTGGCTCTTACGAGGTAAGCAAGAAGGTATCGGTGCATGAAAATGCCGTGATACCGGTTTTGTTTTCGTCCATTTTCATCTCTTCATTGATTTTATTGCCATTCCTGTTGATTTCCAGTTTTGCACCTGCATGGTTGGAAGGTGGAATCTTCTTTGTGCCGCAGGTGGATTTCAAAACGCATATGCTGATTTTAGCTAAGTCGACGATTGTGTTGTCCTCCTGGCTCTTTGCCTATTTTGCCATGAAGAACCTGCCACTCACCCTGGCAGCGCCCATTAAAGCTACGCAGCCGGTACTGGTGGTGCTCGGGGGTGTGTTAATCTTTGGGGAGCAGTTGAACGGTTTTCAGATTGGAGGTATCGCTATTACACTGGTGTCATTCTTTATGTTTTCGCTGATCGGGAAAAAAGAAGGTTATGTGTTTGGCAAAAACAAATGGATATGGTTTATCATCATGGCTACGGTAACCGGCGCCACCAGCGGGTTGTACGATAAATACCTGATGGGGCAGTTCAACCACATGGCCGTGCAGGTATATTATACCTTTTATCAGGTCATCATGATGGCTGTCATCACCTTTACCCTGTGGTGTCCGACCCGTAAAAAGACAACGCCCTTTCGATTCCGCTGGTCTATTGTATTTATTTCCATCCTACTGGTTAGCTCCGATTTCGTTTATTTTTACGCGTTAACGTTGCCCGATTCACTGATCTCAGTCCTGGGAACCGTCAGAAGGGCAGGGGTAATTGTGCCCTTTATCTACGGGGCACTGGTACTGCGTGATAAGTATCTAAAATTAAAGATGATTGATTTAATAGGAGTTTTAATAGGAATGTTGTTGCTCTATTTTGGGAGCAGGTAAAAAAAACAGATTTTCTCTTTGGAAATTAAATTAATTGTTGTACTTTTGCAAGCCAATTTGTAAGAATAAAGAAATTAAAACATAAGATATGAAAAGCGGAATCCACCCAGAAAACTATCGCACGGTTGTGTTTAAAGACATGTCGAATGGCGATACCTTTTTTACACGTTCAACAGTGAACAGTAGAGAAACCATTGAAATCGACGGAGTAAGTTATCCTTTAATGAAACTTGAAATCTCCAGCAGTTCACATCCTTTTTATACCGGTAAATCTAAACTGGTAGATACCGCAGGACGTGTTGACAAGTTCATGAACCGTTATGCAAAACGGATGGAAAAGAAATAATCTGTATCAGCATAGTACAGAAGATAATTTTTAAGTGTAAATGACAAGCCAGTTGAGAATCAATTTCAACGGGCTTGTCATTTGTTGTTTATACACTACAGCCTTAAAGCCTTATTTTGATGGCATCTTTACCTGCTTTCAGGATATACAAAGCGTTTTTATTCAGACTGCTGATTGATACAATTTGTGAAGAAGACTCTACCTGTCGTAAAAGTTGTCCGGTTGCATTATAAACATAAACCATTTTATTGTCATCCGTATTTTTCCCTTTATCCAGGATGATATTGCCATCACTATCGCTGAATACATTCATGCTGTTGTCTCTGCTTGAGAACTGAATCAGTCCTTCGCCTCCTCCCATGAAATCAAAGCTGATGATTTTGTTTTCCAGCTTGATATTGGTTAATGGCCGGTTGAGCTCTGTCCCGTTTCTGAGTACCGGTGCATATTCAGTGACATTTTTAGTGCCCGGAAAGGGATCTCCTGCCAGTGAAAACGTGCTGGCGATACCATCAGCTTCTATGATGTCAACCCCCATTGCATCAGCATTGTTGTTTGGACTGTTATTCTCCCAAGCGTTAGCATTGTAGTAAATTCGTGTAATCAACATGCCGCTGTTCGGAAGGAAGCTGTCCCATCCGGTTTTCTGTCTATTTTCAAGCATGAAAAATTCCACCGGATTCGGATCTTCTCCAACCAGGTTGTGATTGCCTGTTGCTGTGATTATAAAGGCTTGATTACTCGTTTTTATATCTTCCAGAAAAATATGTTTGGGGAATTTGAGGATATCCGGAACCAGCCAACCCAAATAAAAACGATCGTAGGCTGAATAAGTCGGTGGTGTTCTGCCCTGATTCAGATAAGCACCGTTATCCATGATGTTCCAGTTCCAGAGGGTATGGTGGTCTTCTCCGTTTGTGGCATAATAATCAACCAATCCGTAAACATGACCGAACTCATGGGTAAAAGTACCAATTCCTGACATGTTTGCTCCGCTGCTCCCTCTGAGCTCAGAAGTACAGGCATATCCCTTTATCATCTTTCCATTGAATACAAGATCCTCGTACAGTTCCCACCGGTGCGGCCAGATTGATTCATCCGGACCGCCTTCAGCCTCGTTATGTCCGGCATAAAAAATGAAAATATTGTCGACAACGCCATCATTATCGGTATCGTATTCGGCAAAGTTTACTCCGTCGGCAGCAGCGGCGGTGCAGGCATCTACCACCATCTGTTGCGGTCTCCTGTCATCGTCAGTTGTCAGGTCATTGGCGCCGTAATAGGCGCGGGTATTCGGTAAGGTATATGGACCAACGACTACAAATTCGGGTGATGATAATCTGTTTGAAGCGGCAATAAAGTAATCACGTGCTGAACCGGTACCTCCATTGGCATTATATCCCTCTTTGTTGAGCATGTTTGTAAATGCCGTATTGGGGTTGAGTGTTACAAAGGGAACGTTCAGGAAGTTAACCAGGATGACAATGGATTTTGGTGAACCGGTTCGGGGAAATGTGCCTCTTTTGTCGTTTCTCCGGATTGCTTTTTGTGCTTTCCGTTTATTGATCTCAGTGATGAAAGATGGATTAACTTCGGCAGTACTGATGTATCTTTTCTCCGCTTCAGTCCGCTTGTTAGCCGGGTTAACCCTTATGCCGGTTGTTCTGATTGCTCCTTTGGTGTCTTTTTCAGCATACTGATAGAAACCCTGCTTGTCACGACGAATTAAATACCCGTCGGTAGTCAGTTCATATTTAAAGAATTCGTCACCTCTCAGATAAACGGTAAGTTCACTTCCGTCGGGTTGTACGCGGGTAACCGGATGGGGGGTAGCAGGGACGGAATAACTATTGTGAGAAATCAGTAAAGAAAATATGAATAATAAGAGTTTTGAGTTTGTTTGAGCCATAAAATCTACATTTGAACACAAAGATAAAAATAATTATGATAGGGCACTTTAATGATTAGTTAAACAAATCTGTGTCATGTATGTTTGTTACAATGAGTTAATAAGCTGTAATAAAATTTTTTCTTCTTCCTCCCAACAGTATAGCTTTTTTACTTTCTCGAAATGGCTTGTATTCAGAGGATTTTCTAGCATTTCATTGATTATCCCGGCTAATTTTTCAGGATATGTTTCGCTTGTTAACTTTCCGGTGTTGTGCTTTTCTACAATAGCAGAAATTTCAGGGAACGGACTGGCCAAAATAGGAACATAAGCATGTAAATAGGAGAATACCCTGTTTGGGAGAGCGTAATAATAATTTAAACCTTTGTTTTCCAATAAACATAATCCAATATCTCCGGAGCTGGTGTAAGGTTGTAATTCCTCTGCAGGTATTTTTCCGTGAAAGATAACTTTTGAGTCTAATTTTTGGTCAATCACCCTTTGTTTCAGCCGGGTAAGTATATCTCCATCTCCGATAATGTAGAGTACTGCATTTTCAATGTATGGCATTGCATCGATAACCCATTCCAGGCCTCTGCCCATATTCACAGCACCTTGATACAATATGATTTTTTTGCCGGGTATAACGATCTTTTTGGGATTAACTTCTTGTAAATAAGGAACATTTCTGATTACATGCATGTTTAGCTTATACTTCTGTCTGTAATAAGTTGCTATTGATTCACAGACAGTAATTGCTGTCGTAAGCCGAGGAAAAATCAGGTCTTCAATTTTTGTCCAGCATCTTTTTATACGAGGTCTATCCTGTAACTCAGGAACCTCAGGGAAAAGTTCATGAGCATCAAATACCAGTTTTTTATGTTTAATCCCGGCGGCTAAAAAACAGGCAGGTAGGGTGTCGGTGTCGTTGGCATAAAGTATATCAGCATTTTTACCTAATAGAAAAAGAAACAAGCGTATATTCAGTTCTGCATAAAATAAGAATCCCCGATTGAAAATCAGACTGAATCTTTTATTTTGAATAGCTGAATTCAGCGTGAGTGAGTTTTTCAAACGACGTCCGGTCAACAGCACATCATATCCATTTTCCGAAAGAGATTTCGCTACTTTTAGTACTCTTTGATCCGTTGAAAGGTCATTGGAAACAGCAATGATTATCTTCTTATTATTCGGTGTTGTCATGGATTAGAGTGATTTAAGTAAGTCGCGATATAATTTTCTGTGATATAAACCGACTTGTTTCTCAACCGTATTATTATGCCACAAAAGGCTTATTTCGCCATTGAAATTTCTGACTGTATTTATCAGGCTCTCGCAGTATTGAAAAGCATCGTGTGCATTCATATACATATACCTTTTTTCGCTGAGGGTTACATCCATGATGGTCAGATGGTGTAAACGCAGATTTGTAAGTTGCTTTTTTGCCGGATTAATCCATTGTACAGCCTTACATGTCCCGAGTCTGAATCCGGCCACATCTGCATATCCCATGCTGAAGTCGTCTGATATTTCACTGCTGATAAGGTATTCAAAGTCTTCAGGTTCTCTGTTGTTCAGATAATGGTTTCGGTTATAACAGATTTCCTTTCGGGTAATCTTTTCCAGTATCTTTTTTTCATCAGCAACAAGTCCGGGATTGCATCCGGCTTCATAACTGATGTGTAATCCGATAGATACTTTCTTTCTTCTGATGTATCTGATGAGTGTCTGATAATCGGGATGAGCCAGATTTACAATTGGCTTGTCTTCTTTCCTTTTGCCGCTGTATGACCGGATAAAGGTGATGATCTCACACCGGTTCTCTCCCATTTTCTGCCGGAGTTCATGATCCAGTTTGAAAAGATAAGGAAAAGTGTACCAGGGGTCAAAAATCAATCCTCCAAAGAAACTTTTAATGGCTTGTTTGGCTTCCTTAGGTCGCTTGATGCCTCTCAGAACACCTCCCATCATGCCTCTGAAATTGCGGTAATGGGCAATCTGGTCGACATCGTGTGTTAAATAAACTTTTCTGATCTCTTGGGGTGGTTCACTTACCTTGAGACCTGCTTCCCTTAGTTTGTTCCTTAATATTAGTCCCCATTCCTCAATGATGGGACGATCGATAAATCCTGCCTTATATGGCAGGGATTCTTTCCCGGGAAAGCGGTTGTGTGGGTCACGAACCTGGCGACGAACCATTTCTTCGTACCTCGAAATCAGGTAATAGGTTCCCGCGATGATATCCGCGTGTAAAACAAGTGTGTCGCCTATCGTTTCAGTCGTCTCATCCCCGAAAAGAATGGGCACTTCTTCCCATAACTTCAGGGGTAATGCCGGGATCGAGGCTTCTGTCCCGTACAGGTTATCATCAAAAAAACCGGATGGTCGGATGACTACCTTATATTTTATAATTTCCTGTTCATCCGATGTATAGCCGATTTTCTTCAGGATACTTTCCTGAATGTGATCTCCCGCTAAAAAACGAATGATATATTGTATAATTTCATGCATAAAACTTTTTTTCTTAAATCGTAAATATGGTCGCCGGTCACGTCATTGCGAGCGTGGCGAAGCAACCCCTTCTAACCAGCACTTGGCTGTTTTTACTATTCGCTAATAGACCCACGGCCGTGCGTCTCTACTGCAATTCGCTCTTCGCTCAACTCCCTTTTCAAGAATTTTCCTGTTTCGCTGTCCCAATTTTCCGCTATTTCGCGGGGCGTTCCGGTGCAAATAACCTGACCGCCTGCCCGCCCGCCTTCGGGACCGATATCGATAATGTGGTCGCAGGCCTTGATGACATCCATGTTGTGTTCAATGATGATGACGGTATTGCCCCTGTCTGTTAAACGGTTTAATACGTCCAATAGTACGCGGATATCCTCAAAATGTAAACCCGTCGTGGGCTCATCGAGTATATAGAGGGTTTTTCCTGTATCTCTTTTGGATAATTCTGTTGCCAGTTTTACACGCTGACTTTCACCCCCCGATAGGGTGGTGCTCGATTGTCCCAGCCTGATATACCCCAATCCAACATCTTGAATCGTTTTGATTTTATTGAGGATAATGGGTTGATTTTCGAAGAATTCAACGGCCTGGTTGATGGTCATGTCGAGCACATCAGCGATGGACTTTCCCTTGAACCGGACTTCTAATGTTTCTTTGTTGTATCTTTTACCGCCACAACTTTCACAGGGAACGTACACATCGGGTAAAAAGTTCATTTCTATGGTTTTATAGCCGTTCCCGCTGCACACTTCACACCGGCCGCCAGCGGTGTTGAAGGAAAATCGACCCGGTTTGTAGGCCCTGATTTTGGCCTCGGGTAATGATACAAACAGGTTGCGAATGTCGGAAAATACGCCGGTATAAGTAGCGGGGTTGGAGCGGGGCGTGCGTCCGATGGGCGACTGATCCACTACAACGACCTTATCGACCTGTTCTATGCCTTCTACTGATTCATAAGGCAGCGGGTCTTTTAAGGAAGAATAGAAATGCTGACTCAGAATGGGTTGCAGGGTCTCATTTATCAGGGTTGATTTGCCACTCCCAGATACACCGGTAACACAAATCATCTTACCCAAAGGGAAACTAACATCAATATTTTTCAGGTTGTTTCCTTTGGCTCCTTTGATAGTCAGGTAATTTCCGCTGCCGGGTCTTAAAGTTGCCGGAATTTCTATTTTCTCCTTCCCGTTCAGAAAAGCGGCGGTCATGGTATCCGATAAAAGCATTTGTTCGGGCGTACCGGCAAATACCACTTTTCCTCCATGCCGACCGGCTCTTGGTCCCAAATCGATTACGTAATCTGCTGCCAGCATCATTTCCTTGTCATGCTCCACCACAATGACTGAGTTGCCCGTATCGCGCAGTTGTTTGAGCGAACGAATTAACCTTTCGTTATCACGTTGGTGTAAGCCGATGCTGGGCTCGTCAAGTATATAAAGCACGTTAACCAACTGCGTGCCGATTTGGGTGGCTAAGCGGATGCGCTGACTTTCACCTCCCGACAGTGAGTGGGAACTCCGGTTCAACGATAAATAACTCAGCCCGACATCTAATAAAAACTGAAGTCGTGTCCGGATTTCTTTGAGAATCTCCACCGCGATGGCTTTTTGTTTTTCCGAAAGATATTGTTCCACCTGACTCAGCCAATTGAAAAGCTCGTCGATGTCCATCTTAGCCAGTTCTGAGATATTCTTATCGTGTATCCTGAAATGCAGAAATTCTTTTTTCAGTTTGGCGCCGTGGCATTCGGGGCAAACAATTTCTTTTGAGAACTGATTGGCCCATTTTTGTTCAGTTGCTGATGCTGAATTCTCCTGCTGCATTTCAATGTACTTCAGGATTCCGTCGTAACTCAAAAAATAATTGGAATTGCCGAGCGAATGGTTCTTGATGTTCAGTCTCTCCTCTGTGCCGTTCATGATTTCCTCAATGGCTTCTTCCGGGATGTCGGCAACCGGCATTTTAATCTGACAATCGTATTTCTCCAGGATGGCTTCTATCTGCCAGAAAATCATCGTATTTTTATGTTTCCCCAGTGGTACAATTGCACCATTATATATGCTGATGGATTTATCGGGAATGATTTTGTCCATGTCAATCTCGTTTACGATGCCGATTCCCTTGCAACGCGGACAAGCGCCGTGTGGCGAATTGAAGGAGAAGTTGTGCGGAGCAGGTTCTTCATACGAAATTCCCGTAGTCGGGCACATCAACATTTTACTGAAATATCGGACAGTATCAGTTTCGCCATCGAGCAACATCACGATGCCGTTGCCTTGTTGCATGGCTTTTTCCAGCGATTGCTTCAACCGTTGTCGATCTTTTCCTGAGATGATTAACCGGTCAATGATCAGTTCAATGTCGTGTATCTTGTAACGGTCAACTTTTAAACCATGCGTAATTTCCCGCATTTCGCCATCGATGCGCACATGCATATAGCCTTTTTTGCGGGTGGTTTCGAACAATTCCTTGTAATGCCCCTTACGTCCTTTTACCAATGGCGCCAGCAAAAAGGTTTTCTTACCTTCGTAGTCTTTCAGAATGAGGTCGACAATCTGTTCTTCAGAATATTTCACCATTTTCTCGCCGGTAGCATACGAATAGGCCTCACCTGCACGGGCAAATAGCAAACGCAGAAAATCGTAAATCTCGGTGGTTGTCCCCACGGTCGAACGGGGGTTCTTATTGGTGGTCTTTTGTTCGATGGAAATTACCGGACTCAATCCGGTAATTTTATCTACATCGGGGCGTTCCAGATTGCCCAAAAAACTACGGGCATAGGCCGAGAAAGTTTCTATATAACGACGCTGACCTTCGGCGAAAATTGTGTCGAAAGCAAGAGAGGATTTACCACTTCCGCTGAGCCCGGTAATGACGGTCAGCGCGTTTCTGGGAATGGTAACGTCGATGTTTTTTAAGTTATGTACGCGGGCGCCTGTGACTTCAATTTCACCTGACGCTTCAATGCGTTCTGTTTCAATATCCTGTTTCAAAGTGATGCCGGTAATGTAAAATTGTGAACCCGCAAAGTTAGTATTTTTTTTTAAAACGGGAGAAGGTTATGATACATAATAATGTTGTTTTGAGGTGCTGATAATAATTGTTATTTTTGCACTCCACTCACACCGCAGGTGTGAAATTATTCATAACCGTATGCAAGCGTAGCGCAGCTTACGGACTAAAGAGAAAAAAAGTTCGACTCACACCGCAGGTGTGAAATTATTCATAACCGTATGCAAGCGCAGCGCAGCTTACGGACTAAAGAGAAAAAAAATCGACTCACACCATAGGTGTGAAATTATTCATAACCGTATGCAAGCGCAGCGCAGCTTACGGGCTAAAGAGAAAAAAAGTTCGACTCACACCGCAGGTGTGAAATTATTCATAACCGTATGCAAGCGCAGCGCAGCTTACGGGCTAAAGAGAAAAAAAGTTCCACTCACACCGCAGGTGTGAAATTATTCATAACCGTATGCAAGCGCAGCGCAGCTTACGGAAAACCCATAAACTATGAGCTATATTCAACTACTCTACCACGCAGTCATTCGCACCAAAGCAAGCCAACCAACCCTGTCGCTTGTCCATTCTGATGAATTATACAGATACATCTGGGGTATAATAAAAAACAAAAACAGTAAACTTTATCGGGTAAATGGAATGAATGATCATGTCCATTTACTTTTCTCACTTCATCCGACAATCGCAATATCTGATTTTATGCGCGAATTAAAGGTTGAAACCAGCAAAATGTTAAAGCAAACTCCCGGTTTTGAGAATTTTACTTCATGGAGTGAGGGTTATGCTGTCATATCTTGTAATGTAAAAGAAAAGGAAGTAGTATATAATTATATTAAAAATCAAAGAGAGCATCACAAAAAGATTAGTTTCAAAGAAGAGTACATTGTTTTTCTCAGGGAAATGGGATTGGAGTTAGATGAACGTGACTGGCAAAGATAATTTCGCCCCTGCGGGGCTATATTAATATGAAGAGTTGTGCTCCGTAAGCTGCGCTTCGCTTGCATACGGTTATGAATAATATCACACCTGCGGTGTGAGTGGAATTGTGTGAGTGTAATTGATTTTAATCTTATTTGCAACTTCGGTAAAATAATATTATCTTTGCCCCGCTTTTCTAATGCAGAAAGTGTGATGGGAAATTAAGCGACTAATCACTTAAAAATCAACGCTTAAATTTTGAGTAACACAATTAATTAATTAAGATGAAAACTTTTGAATTAAAAGGTAAAGTTCGCGAGGAACTTGGTAAAAAGGCTTCGAAAGCCACACGTGCAGAGGAAAGTGTACCCTGCGTATTGTACGGAACAGGTGAAAATGTACATTTTACAGCCACAGCAAGCGATTTAAGAAAATTGATTTATTCTCCGGAAGTGTTTATCGTGGATCTCGATGTAGATGGTAAAAAGAGCAAAGCCATCATGAAGGATTTACAGTTCCACCCGGTATCGGATAAGGTGTTACATATCGATTTTCTGGAAGTAAGTGATAAAAAACCGGTTGTTTTGGAAGTTCCGGTGAAATTAAACGGTCTTGCTGAAGGGGTTAAAGCTGGGGGTAAATTAGCCTTGCAAATGCGCAAGCTGAAAGTTAAAGGTATTTATACTGATTTCCCTGAAGCTATTACCATTGACGTAACCAACTTAGGTTTGGGTAAAACTATTCAGGTTGGTGCCGTTAAAATTGACAAACTGGAAATCCTGAACGCTAAAAATGCCGTTGTCGCACAGGTTAAACTGACAAGAGCCGCCCGTGGAGCTGCCGCTGCTGCCTCCGGAAAATAATTGCAGTTGAAATGAAATACTTGATCGTTGGACTGGGTAATATTGGTCCTGAGTACCAGGATACCCGCCACAACATAGGATTCACAATATTGGACGCTCTTGCAAGGGCGTCCAATGTTTTTTTTGAGGATAAACGTTATGGCTTTGTTACGCAGGTGAAACTGAAAGGCCGTACGCTTGTCCTGCTGAAACCGTCTACCTTTATGAACCTGAGCGGGCATGCGCTACGCTACTGGATGCAAAAAGAGAAAATTGAAATTGAAAATGTTCTGATACTGGTGGACGATATCGCCCTGCCTTTCGGTACCCTCCGTCTCAAACCGCAAGGTTCTGATGCCGGACATAACGGACTGAAAAATATTCAGGACATTCTGGGACACAACACCTATGCCCGTTTGCGTTTCGGAATCGGGAATAATTTCCCTAAAGGTTATCAGGTTGAATACGTGCTGGGAAGATGGGATGAAGAAGAACAAAAATTGTTGCCGGAAAGAGTGGATAAGGCAATTGAAATGATTAAAAGTTTCTGTCTTGCCGGGATGCAGCTCACGATGACACAATTCAATAATAAATGAAAACAGAAGTTCGTATAGATAAGTGGCTTTGGGCGGTTCGTCTTTTCAAAACCCGTTCTCTTGCTGCCGAGGCTTGTAAAAAGGGGAAGATATTGGTTGGAGGGGTAGAAGCAAAACCCTCCAGAAATATCAAAGTTGGAGAGGTGATAGGCGTGAAACGCAATCCTGTCCTTTTCTCGTTTGAAGTGCTCGCGTTAGCGGAAAACCGTATGGGAGCCAAACTGGTACCCGATTACATGAAAAATGTAACCACTCCCGATCAACTCGAATTATACGAACTCGGTAAAATCGCCGCGAAAAACAACCGAGAAAGAGGAACCGGCCGTCCCACCAAAAAAGAACGCCGCGAACTCGATGATTTCTTTGAGCCGACGTTTTTCTTTGAATTTGAAGAAGATTAATATAGTGGTTAGTGGTTAGTTGATAGTGGTTATTTTTTTTCACTAACCACTGACCACTGACCACTAACCACTGACCACTAACCACTAAATAATCATGCTCATCGCTTCCCAACTTAAAAAAACAAACATAAGTGAATATCTGCTGTATATGTGGCAGATTGAAGATCTGATCCGTGCCCTGCAGTTCGATATGGACCGGATTAACAATACTGTTATATCCCGTTTTGAGTTTAAAGAAGATGCCGGACGCAAGGTTGTTGTGGATTGGTACGAAAGTCTGATTGAGATGATGCGTATGGAACAGGTGATGGAAAAGGGACATCTGCAAATAAACAAAAATGTGATTTCCGAACTGGATGAATTGCATGTTTTACTGCTGAAATCAGGACAAGTGCCGGCCTATAACGCCAAATACATCCATGTGTTGCCCTTGATTAATCAGTTCCGGCGAAAAGCCGAAACGGGATTGAGTGACATTGAACTGTGTTTCAACTTTCAATATGGTATCCTGATGTTACGCTTGCAAAAGTCAGTGATAACTCCTGAAACAGAAAAGACCCGTGAGGAAATTTCCAAATTTATGGTATTGCTGGCTAAAAACTATCATGCATGGAAAAACGGAGAGCTTGACTTACAATAAAAATATTATCTTTGTGCGGAATAGAGAAATAGCGAATAGCGAATAGCGAATAGCGAATAGCGAATAGCGAATAACGAATAGCGGAAAGCGGAAAGCGGAAAGCGGAAAGCGGAAAGCGGAAAGCGGAAAGCGGAAAGCGGAAAGCTGGTGGATGTATAGTCTATAGACTATAATTAACCACTAACCACTAACCACTAACCACTAACCACTATTAACAAACACCCTATAACTTAAATAAAAAGATATAATATGAAAGGTATCATCTTGGCCGGAGGTTCCGGCACCCGTTTGTATCCGGTAACCAAAAGCATCTCGAAACAAATTATTCCGGTTTACGATAAACCCATGATTTACTATCCTTTATCTGTGTTGATGCTCGCCGGACTCAAAGAAATTCTGATTATTTCAACCCCACAGGATATTCATTTATATGAAAATTTACTCGGGAACGGAGAAGATTTAGGCATTAAACTGGAATATGCCATACAACCATCGCCGGACGGACTGGCACAGGCCTTTATTATTGGCGAGCAATTCATCGGTGATGATTCGGTTTGTATGATCCTGGGAGATAATATATTCTATGGATTTGACTTTTCGAGAACGCTGAAGGAAGCAGCTAAATTGCAGGATGGCGCCATCGTGTTCGGCTATTATGTGAATGATCCCGAACGCTATGGAGTTGCCGAGTTTGATGCGGATGGAAAGGTGCTCAGTCTGGAAGAAAAACCGACCGTACCCAAATCAAACTATGCAGTAACCGGCCTGTATTTCTACGGCAACGATGTGGTGGAAAAAGCCAAATCGCTGAAACCATCTAAGAGAGGAGAACTGGAAATCACTGATTTAAACAGGCTTTATCTGGAAGAAGGAAGATTAAATATGAAGATCATGGGTCGCGGGATGGCCTGGCTTGATACGGGAACGCATGACAGTCTGCTCGAAGCCTCCAACTTCATCGCCACTATCGAAAACCGGCAGGGACTGAAAGTTGCTTGTATCGAAGAAATTGCTTTCCGCAACGGATACATCAGCAAAGAACAATTGTTGAAATTGGCAGAGCCTTTGAAGAAAAACCATTACGGAGAGTATATGATTAAAATTGCCAACGATAAAACATGTTGATACATGGAGATTATTGAAACACCCATTGCCGGATTGTTAATCATCAAACCCCGTGTTTTTGAAGATGCACGCGGTTTTTTCTATGAAAGTTACAACCGTGGAAAATATAAAGAAGCTGGTATTGACCTTGATTTTTGTCAGGATAACCAATCGAAATCAACTTATGGTGTGATTCGTGGATTGCATTATCAATTGAACCCGCGCAGTCAATCGAAATTAGTTTCAGTATCCATCGGTGCTGTTTGGGATGTCGCGGTCGATCTCAGAAAAGATTCCCCGACGTTCGGACAGTGGTATGGAATTGAACTCACTGCTGAAAACAAATTGCAGTTTTTGATTCCCAAAGGATTTGCCCATGGTTTTTCAGTTATCAGTGAATCAGCTCTTTTTACCTACAAATGTGATGCGTTTTACAATCAGGCATCGGAACGGGGAATTTTGTACAATGATCCTGCGCTGAGCATTGACTGGAAAATTCCGGCTGATAAAGCGATTGTGTCTCCCAAAGATCAGGTGCATCCTTTGTTTAAAGACGCTGAAATGAATTTCTAATATGCTAAATCATAGAGTAATGCAAACGGTTTTGGTTACAGGCAGTAAAGGTCAGCTGGGAAATGAAGTACAGGTATTCGCTTCCTCTTATCCGCAGTTTGAGTTTATTTTTACGGATGTTGAGGAACTTGATATTTGTGACCGGAAAGCTGTTGAAAAATACTTTGCAGAACGTAAAATTGACGTTTTGCTGAATTGCGCCGCTTATACGGCAGTCGACAAAGCCGAGGAAGATGTTGAACTCTGTTACCGGATAAATGAGAAAGCCGTTGGTATTTTAGGCGAAGTTGCCGCGCAATACGGAACGAAGATGGTGCATGTTTCCACCGATTATGTTTTTGATGGTACCAGTTATTTGCCTTATACCGAAGACAGGCCTGTTTGTCCGGCTACCGTTTACGGCAAATCGAAACTGGCGGGGGAGCTGTTGCTGATGGATGTTTGTCCGGCTGCGGTCATCGTGCGGACTTCCTGGCTTTACTCATCATTTGGAAATAACTTTGTCAAGACCATGATTAAACTCGGTCGGGAACGCGATACCCTGAACGTGATATTCGATCAGGTAGGTACGCCGACCTATGCGGCAGATTTGGCTGATGCTTTACTACAGATTGTTTCGGCGGATAAATTCATCCCGGGAGTATATCATTACTCAAACGAAGGCGTGTGTAGCTGGTACGATTTCACCATTGCCATACACCAGATAGCCGGGATCAACTGCCGGGTGCTGCCCATCGAAAGTAAGGATTATCCGGCGAAAACACCCCGTCCGCATTACAGTGTGCTGAATAAAAAGAAAATTAAATCCAACTATAACATTCAAATTCCTCATTGGGAAGATGGCTTGCGTCGCTGCATGGCCATCCTTGCTGTAAAATGAAACGTATTACGCCGCTACAACTCTTTCTCTTGTTGTTGTCGGGTTGGTTTTTGCTGAATCTGTTTCAGGCGGTTTTCACTGAAATCACCAACGATGAGGCTTATTATGCTTTCTGGGGTAAATACATAGATTGGGGTTATTTTGATCATCCGCCCATGGTGGCGCTGTTTACCTATCTCGGCTCTTTACTCTTTCCGCAGAATTTGGGTGTTCGCTTTGTAACTGTTGTCACGCAACTTGCTACCTTGATATTGGTTTGGAAAGCAACAGGTTTGCGGTTGAGTTCAAATCGTGTTGTGGTACGGTTCTTTGCGTTTGCAGCCTCAATTGCGATGTTCACGGTCTACGGATTTGTTACTACACCCGATGTGCCATTCCTGTTTTTTGCGGCACTTTTCCTTTATGCGTATCGGCTTTTTTTGAAAGAGGACAACCTGTTCCATAGTTTGTTGCTGACCGTGGCGATGGCCGGCATGGTGTACAGTAAATATCACGCCGTTTTGCTCATCGCGTTGGTCGTGCTTTCGAACCTGAAATTATTGCTGAGTTACAGGTTCTGGTTGGCGGGTTTTTTATCCGTTATTTTACTCATTCCTCATATTTGCTGGCAAATTCAGCACGACTTCCCGGGTTTTCAATATCACTTATTCGATCGTTCGTCCGATTTCCAATGGAAGTTCTTCCTCGATTACTGGCCCAATCAACTGGCGGTTTTCAATCCTTTTACCTTAGTTGCTGTAGTCTGGACTATATTCAGCAAAAAGAAACTGGAGGTGTTCGACAGGGCATTGTATTTTATCATAGTAGGTTTCATCCTGTTTTTCTGGGGCATGACTTTCCGGGGACATGTGGAGCCGCACTGGACCATAGTAGCTGCCCTGCCGATGATGATATTGGTGATGCGGGAATCGGAACTGAATCCGAAGCTGGAACGCTACATCCGGCGGTTTGTGTACCCATCGTTAATATTGATATTGATTGCAAGGGTATTGCTGGTGACAGACTTGCTGCCTCAGCGACTGAACCTGCATGGTAAAGAGCGTAAATACACAACTTTGCATGCTATTGCTGGAGATACGCCGGTGATAATCAGAGGTTCCTTCGAACATCCTTCTTTATATCATTATTTTACCGGGGGCAAAACACAGTTAATCAGTTCGCTGTATACCCGCCGCACGCAGTTTGACATTTGGATGTTTGACGCTGATTTTTATCATCAGCCTGTGTTGATTACCGGGGATTACGAGGGGCGTTCTAAATTATTGTGTTATGTCAATGGCTCCACCTTCAGGGGATTTTTCACGGATAGTTTGCAGGTAACGAACCACATCAGGATTAGTTATGAGTTGCCTGAGAAGGTTCTTATTCCAGGCGACACGGTTGTCATGCCGGTGGTGTTGTATAACACAGCTGCGCACGATTACCATTTCAACCATTCCGTGTTCCCGGGCGAACTGACCGGTATTTTCATCAGTATGGGTAAAATAACAGAAATACCAGCAATTTACCAATTAAGCGATTCAATTCCGGCGGGCAAGGAAATGAAGACAGAAGTGAAAGTGCCTGTACCACCGTTACAATCGGGTACTTCTGATTTTACCCTTTCGCTGAAATCATGGTTCGGTCCAACGCTCAATGCACCGGTTGTTCCTGTTAAAATTAATCAGCCATGATAACGAGTCTGCTCATACTTAAGTTGCTCAAATTTGTGCTGGTAGGATTCTCCGGCATGCTCATCGACTATGGTGTTACCTGGTTGCTGAAAGAAAAGGCAAAACTCAATCAATACCTCGCGAATTCAGCCGGTTTTATACTGGCTGCCTCTTCTAATTACATCTGGAACCGCTTGTGGACTTTCGCCAGTCAGAGTGAACAAATCACCCGCGAATACTTCTCTTTTATCCTCATCTCCGTGGTCGGACTGGCCATCAATAACCTCGTTATCCTGCTGCTGAACGGCAAGCTGAAACTGAATTTCTATCTGGCAAAATTGATTGCTATCGTGGTGGTGACGGCATGGAATTTCAGTATGAATTTTTTGATTACGTTTGGGGAGTGATGGTTGTAAATATAATTTGCTAATTTTGCCTGAGTTAATTCCGGTTAAAAACGCATGTCCTGTGTTCGGCGTAGTCTCCAGACTACGTCGTAGAAGAAACCGGCCTCTGGCTGGTAAATGTAAGTAGATGTTGATTATCAGAAAGTCTGGAGACTTTCTTTTAGCACGGCGTAGCCCGGAGGCTACGCCGAACGTGTTTTTGAAAAGCCTAAACCAAATACTGTTTTAGTTCTCGCCAAGTCCTGTTTTTGCTGTCGCCAAGTCCTGTTTTAGTTGTATACAAAGTCCTGTTTTCGTGAAAACAAAGTCCTGTTTTGCCATCACTCAAGTCCTGTTTTGCTTTCAGGCACTCCCAAAAGCATCCCTAATTTTATTCGCTCCACTCGAACCGTTCGATTCGAACACCTCGAGTGGAGCGATTCGACTGATTCGAAACGAACGATTCGATTACCTCGAGTGGAACGATTCGATCGAGTCGAGTCGACCGATGCAGACGATTTGAGAGGAACGTCTCAAACACCTTGAGTCGCCCGATGCAAATCATTTGAGTCTTTTTCGCTTATACGAACACCTAACTTTACAACTATTTACTCCCATTGCAGAAAAAATTCATCAATTAAATGTTAAAAAACGTATTGGTATGTTTTTAATTTTCTATATTTGTAAGGAAATTTCTGAATAAAAATAGAGATAATATAAGATTGTTTGTTTAGAAAATCGGACAATTGCTTTAGACTACGAACCTTAAATCTACAAGTATATGGAAGCTGTTAGTCCTTATGTGGTTGCTGAACCTGTTCTCGATCAGATTGTTGAACAGTACAGAAACAGACCCGGCATGTTGTTGTCGACACTGGAAGCAGTTCAGGAAGCCAATCCGCTCAAATTCCTGCCAGTGGAAACGCTGGTACAAGTCTCCCGTAAACTGAGCGTCCCCATGACGCAGGTGTACAGCGTCGCGACATTCTACTCCTTTTTCAATTTAAAACCCCAGGGACGGCATACCATCGTGGTGTGTCGCGGAACGGCTTGTCATACCAAGGGTTCGCGGGAATTGCTCAACAATGTCGGGCATATCCTGGGTTTCGGATGCGAACCCGACGAGATGGAACAGGGGTACACGACATCCGACAATGAGTTTACAATCAAGACGGTTGCCTGTTTTGGTCAGTGCGCCCAGGCGCCGGTGATCGCGGTCGATGGGGTCATTCATAGCAATGTGAACGCCCAAAAGCTCATTAAAATCCTGAAAAAAGTGAAATCGTCATGAAAAAGAGTAGGCTGCAATCATTCGAACAGCTGAGTCGTTCGTATGTTAAAAATATACTTCCCGATAAACCCATGCTGATGGTGGGGATGGGAACCTGTGGTATCGGGAATGGCGCTGATGTGTTGTACCGCACCATCGACAACAGCATCCGCGAGAACAAGCTGGATTGTCTGGTTAAACCAACCGGTTGTTTTGGTTTTTGTGCCGAAGAACCCCTGATAAGTTTGTATCAACCGGGAAAACCTTTGCTGGTTTATAGCCGGGTGACTGAAAAAGAAGTACTGAAAATCTTAAACGGCGCTGTTTCGGGCAAAATCTACACGAAAAATATATTATGCCGGATTGAAAACTGGGATCACCTGACGACCCATATTGAATATGGCAAAGGATATGAAAGCTACCCGCTCTGGCACGAACTGCCTTTTTTTAAGGGACAAAAGAAAATCGTCCTTCGCAACGCCGGCTTCATCAATCCTGAATCCATAGAAGATTATCTCGCAGTGGGTGGTTACCGGGCATTGGTTAAGATGCTTACTGCTGATAATCCGCAGGCGGTTATTGATGAAGTACTTGATGCCGGCATGCGGGGCAGGGGAGGCGCCGGTTATCCGACCGGGAAGAAATGGGACATAATGAGACACAACGAAGCGCCTAAGAAATACCTCATTTGCAATGCCGATGAAGGTGACCCGGGAGCATACATGAACCGCAATGAAATAGAAAGTGATCCGCATTCGATTTTAGAAGGCATGATGATAGGCGCTTTTGCCATGGGAGCCGATGAGGGGATTGCCTATGTGCGTGCTGAATATCCGCTGGCGGTGAAACGTTTTGAAATGGCAGCCAAACAGGCAGAAGCAATGGCATTGATGGGTAATAATATCCTGGATTCGGGTTTCAGCTTTAAGTTTGATATCGTGGAAGGAGCCGGTGCGTTTGTTTGTGGAGAAGAAACTGCCCTGATTGCTTCTATCGAAGGAAAAGCCGGGCGACCGATGCCACGTCCTCCTTATCCTGCCGCCAAAGGTTTGTATGGCTGTCCCACCAACATCAACAACGTGGAAACCTGGTGCAACATCCCGGTAATCATCGAAAAAGGAAGCGCTTGGTTCCGGCAAACGGGAACAGAGAAGAGTCCGGGCACCAAGGTGTTTTCGCTCGTGGGTAAGATTAAAAACACGGGTCTGGTGGAATTGCCTTTAGGTTCTACCCTCGAACAGTTTATCTTCGAAATAGGAGAAGGTACCGGCACGAATAAGAGGGTGAAAGCAGTGCAAACGGGTGGTCCGTCGGGCGGCTGTATCCCACTGGAACATTTTAAAACACCGGTCGATTATGAGTCGCTGGCCGCATTGGGCGCTATCATGGGCTCGGGCGGTATGGTGGTCATGGACCAGGACAACTGCATGGTGGATGTCGCCCGTTATTTCCTGGAATTCAATGCCGCGGAATCCTGCGGGAAATGTACGCCTTGCCGGGAAGGACTCTCGCAGGCGCTGGCTATTCTCACGAGAATCACGCGCGGTCAGGGTACCATGGCGGACCTCACCATGCTGGAGATGTTGAGTCAGACCATCCGGGATACGGCAATTTGCGGACTGGGACAAACAGCTCCCAATCCAATCCTGACGACCTTGCGGTATTTCAGGCATGAGTACGAAGAACACATCCAGGAAAAACGCTGTTATGCCGGCGTTTGCGAAAATCTGTTCATGGCTTTGTGCGAGAATTCCTGTCCGTTGCACATGAATATCCCGGGTTATATCGAATTAATAAAGGAAGACCGCATTGAAGATGCCTTTGAACTGACCCTGCGTGACAATCCGCTGCCCGGAACGATTGGACGTATTTGTCACTTCCACTGCCAAATGCGCTGTCGCCGGGAAATGCTC
>JAKIYP010000028.1 GCA_022708505.1 Bacteroidota bacterium | reverse complement strand
AACACCACCCTTACCAGAAGAAACCAACAAAATTTTACTTATATCCGGAATCTGTAACTTTTCTATTGGATGTCCTTCTCCTTGTTTTTTTGAATTTATTTGTGAATCCATTTTCTTACAAAATAATTTTATTTATGCTCTGAATTTTCTTATGTAATATTTCTTGGACCGGTATTCAACCTGTTGAATCAAATTATTGTGTAACAAAGTTGATAGTGTTGTTGCGTCGGCCTTATTCTTCATTAAAAGTTCTTCCATAGTATCCTCTCTGATTGGGTGTACACTACAGATATTAATGATATCCTCAAAAGTATTGCCCGTAAAACCGGTATCAGTTCCTTCGAAACCAAGTATTAAATCAGTTTCGATATTGGCTTCTCTAAAAATCTGATACGCTTTATTAATAATATCACCATCGGGTGAGACCACAGTTTTTATGGCAGGCGGACGAGTTGGAATCGAGATGTAAGCCTTTGCAGGCTGTATCAATGAAACCAATTTTGCCGTTTGCGTCAGTAGTTCTTCTGTATCATTCAACCCGTTCACCAACATCGTCTCTGTGACTAACTGACCAGTGAACTCTTTTGAAAAATCAAATATACCCTGAATGTGTTTTTCAAACTGAATTGCAGGATAAGGTCTATTGATTTTTTTCCATATACGCTCATCACCGGTATCAACTTTCACAGAAACCCAGTCAGCATACTTTAAATCAGCTCTTACTTGTGGGTCTGACAACAATGAGGCATTGGTTATTACTGCCACAGGGATATGTAGACTCTTCAACAAACTGATTGATTTACCCAAGTTGATATCCAGAGTAGGTTCTCCATTTGAAACAAATGTCAGGTAGTCAGGAGAATCTTTCTTATCTAACTTCTGCAGATGTTGTTTTACTTCCCGATAAATCACGGAAGGGTCATAAAAGGCTTGTCTCTTCACGCTAAACTGATGAGTCAACCCAACCTGACAATAAACACAAGAATAAGTACAGACCTTTGGGGAGGTAATATTATTCACCCCGAGACTTTTACCTAACCTTCGGGATGGTATTGGTCCGAAACTTATCATGACTATAAATTTTTAATGAGTTAGCCTCTTGTTTATATTACATCCTTATTTTTCTCCATTCTTCTTTCATCCTGTTTAAGTCAGTCAGCCAGGCTTCAATATCATCTTCATGTTCAAGTTCATCATTTAAAATCTGAACTGCCATTTGATGTGTAGCATGGTCTTTTCCTGCCGTAAAGTCCGCGATTTCTTCATAACGTTGAATAGCACATCTTTCTCCTTTCAGGTTTTGCTCTAGTATCGTTTCAATATAAGGATCTGAAGGTTCATTATACGAACACCTCGCTAACTTTGTCCATAGAGCAGGATTAATAACCGGAGTACCACCCAGCTGAATAATTCTGGTTGCAACCAATTCAGCATGTCCCAACTCTTCATTAGCATGAACTAACAATTCCGGTTCAACTTCACTTCTCATCGGACCTTCCATCAGTCTGGCACCAATCCAATACTGATAATATGCCAACCACTCTTCAGCCAAGGCTGCATTTAACATCTCCAATAATTTGTCAACATCAACAGATGAGACTTTAATTGCTGCTTTTCCCATGATAATAATCTTTTTAAATGTTTATAATACTAACAATTGTATTTCTTCCTTCAATAAAACTTAACTAATCAAATAAGTTTAAAAGCCTTGGAAATCACCTGTGCAACTTCCGAGTCCGGCGCATACTCCACAATGCTTTTACAGTGAACCATTGCTTCCACGACCCTTGGATCAAAAGGAATTTTACCTGTGACTGCAATTCCTTTTTCCCCACAATAAGCCTCAATATTATCGGTCATCTTTTCATTCAAATCATATTTATTGACCAAAACCTGCGTTTTTATGCTGAAATTTGACGTTACTTCAAGCGTTCGTTTTAAATCGTGTAATCCAGACAAAGTTGGTTCAGTTACCACCACAACCCTATCAACACCCGTAACTGAAGAAATCACCGGACAACCAATTCCCGGAGGACCATCAATAATAGTTGTATCAATATCTGATGCTTTGGCCATTTTTTTTGCTTTATCACGGACTACATCTACGAGCCGTCCTGAGTTTTCTTCTCCCGGTGAAAGTCGTCCATACACCATTTTTCCATTTCGGAAATCACCCGCATACAAGCGACTTTTATCTTCTTTTATCATCGTGATGGCTTCAACGGGACAAACACGGACGCACAGTTGACAACCATCACAGGAAGTTTCATCAATTAAAATTTCACCATTAATCTCTGTGATGGCATCAAAACGACAATAGTCCATACAAATACCGCAATTGCTACAAATGTCCTTATCCATTACCGCCTTCTGTCCGGAAATAAACACCTTTTCCTCCTGTATCAAAGGGCTGAAAATCAAGTACAAATTCGCAGCATCCACATCACAATCGGCAAGCACCACTCTCTCATTTAAAGTAGCAAACGCTGCACTGACAGCACTTTTACCCGTTCCTCCTTTTCCACTAATGACTGCTATTTCCATAACTGTGCTGTAATTAGACTTAACAACTCCCTGAATTTTGCTTTCCATTCGGGAAGTTCATTGGTAAGCAATTTTCCATTTGAATATACTGAAGCAATTTTCCGGTCAAATGGAATGGACATCAGTAGGGTAATTTTTTCCTTTTCGAGGTAATTGTACACTCCCTCATCACCCAAACCGGCTCTGTTTATGATAACACCATATGATTTGCCCATCGTTTTCAATGTTTCAACAGATTGCTTTAAATCACTTAGTCCAAAAGGAGTTGGCTCAGTCACCAACACCACATAATCGGCCAGGTTAACGGTTTGAATAAACGGACAAGATGTGCCGGGAGGAGCATCCATCAAGACCAAATCGGTTGGTTTTGCCTGTTTTATAGCTGCTTTGATGACCGGTACCGGGCTATGAACTCCCACCTTCATTCGGGCCTCTGTTAATGTCGCGTTATTATCTATTTGATAAGTATTTACACTTCCTAACACCGATTCTTTTGCTGTGATGGCACCATATTCACAGGCAACAAAACAGGCACCGCAACCATGGCATAAATCTTCCACTACCTGAATCATCCTGGCCTCCTGCAAAAAGAAGATGGCATTATAATGACAATACTCAGCACATTTACCACAATACGTACATGCAGATGCATCAATCACCGGGACCTCCTGCGTTACATCAAAACAATTCGTAAGCTCTCCGGGAAAAAACTCTCTGTCATTTGGTTCCTCAGCATCGCAATCAATTAAAGTAACCGGTAAGGAATCCTGTTTTAACACGTTAAATAGATTGGTTGAAACAAAGGTTTTACCTGTTCCGCCTTTCCCGCTGGCAATAGCTATGTTATAGCCCGATTTATCCATTAAATATTTTTTATCAGGTAAATAATCATAATTCCGGTCATAACCAGGGCAATTTGAACAATTCCTTCTATCAGCCTGGTTTTTTTATGCATTTCCGGTATCAAATCAGCTAACGCAATATACAAGAAACTGGAAGCAGAAAATGCCAGGGCATAAGGTATCAACGAACGAACCATATCCATAAAAAAGTAAGCCAATACCCCGGTTATCAAAGCCGTACTCCCTGACAGCATATTATACATCAATGCTTTTGCTCTTGACATGCCACTTCGTAGCAATATTCCGAGATCCCCTAACTCCTGGGGAATTTCATGGAATATTACAGACAATGTAACAAAAATGCCCATTTCTTTTGAAATCAGAAAAGCCGATGCAATTACAACGCCATCAATTGCGTTATGAAAAGCATCACCTATCAGAATCATGGGAGCTGCTGCGTTCAAATGTCTTTCACAATCTTTATTGCGACAGGTTCTCCAGATGATGAACTTTTCAAGGATAAAGAAAAACATAATCCCTGACAAGGTCAGTAATAATATCAGACTCCCATCGGCAAGCGTAATTGCTTTGGGAATCATCCCCAGAAAAGCAGCACCTAATAAAGTACCACCAGCCAGATAAGTAAGATGTGTTGATATCAACTGCAACTTATCATCTTTAAGCAATAATAACATACCTGCCAATGCAACACTCCCGACACTGCCTACAAACAAAGCAATGATTGTGTATAATAAACTTTCTGAAATCATTATCTTAAAGAATCTTATTTAATTCACTTATAACTTCGAATTATACACCACAAAACTTCCTGTTGGAACATTCAACAATTCTGCAATTACGTCGCATTTAACCATTAACAGGTAAAAAATCCTTGGATCCTGTTCTTCAATCAATCCTTCCAGATTGCCCTGACCTTTAGAGATAATTACATCTGCAGACTGATACATATCGAGAAACTCCTGACTGCATTCTTTCAACACGGTTGAAGCTGCATCGTAACCATTGGAAATTACATCAGCAACCTGATCCATGCCGATTTGTTCGGCATCCTGAATAGTAGCATCGTTTAGGACTGTAGTACCTCGCACTGCAAAGGTCAGATTATTATGCATAATCATCTCGATAAACAGTTTATCGAAGACAATCTCACCGGTATTATCACCCAGATATAACACCTGTTTGGCATTTTTCAACCGGGTCTTCAATTCCGTGGTATGATCGATGGCAAACTGCGACTGCATGACTTGTTCAATTGTTTGCTGAATATCAAATGCAGCATTCGGACCATAATCCATGATGTTACCGGCAATTGATAACCGTAGTGCCATGTCAAAAGGATCCTGAGATTTAATTACTTTGGGACGAAAATCATCGTAAATTTTCAACGCAATCAGGTTGCTTTTCAGCTTCTCGTCTGCATAAGGGTCCTCAATTTTCGTAATCCTGAAAAACTCCCTGTTTAATTCGCGGTGTATCTGAGGCATGGTTAATCCCATCCCTTTTGCCATAGTAACATTATAAAACTGAAAAAAGCGTTGTCGATCAGCTTCATTCAACTGAAATCTGTCCATTAATCGCTCAAAAGTACGGAACATGCAATCCATGCATCTTCCATCCACATCCATTTTCATCTTAATGCCTACAGCTGTGTTGGTGGTTTGCATCGTGGTTACAGTAGTTAGCATTTAAATCCAGTTTACCCGCTATAAAATCATTCACCAATGTCTCAGCATCTTCAAGCGGAGCACCTACAAAAGCATTGATATTTTGCTCGTTGAACAAATTAATCGCTTTTTGACCCATCCCCCCTGCAATAACATCTGTAACACCAAATGATGCTACCCAACGCGGATACAAACCCGGTAAGTGCTCTGGCGGTGTTAGCACTTTTACTTCCGTAATTTTATTGTCAACTACTTTGACAATCGCGAATTCTTCGCAATGCCCGAAATGGGCACACAATACTCCTCCCTCCAACGGAAGGGCAATACATTTCTCCATTTTCATCAATTTATTAATTAATTGTTTCCGTTACCAAAACCATTGCGATGTCTCCGCCCCATTCCCATACCGTTGCCATTTTGTCCGCGACCGGGACCTCTTCCCAGTCCCCTGCGTCCACGACCAAAACCGAAACCTGTACTAGCTCTTTCATCTAATGCTGCAAAGTTTTGCTGATTTTCTGAACCCTGAACAACTTCACGCTGTTCTTCTTTTTTTGCTTTTGACCCGAAATTGGTGCATTTTCCCATCCGGCGACCTGTCATAGCGCCTTCTCCCATGGGACCTTTTTGATTTAAACCCAGCATAACTATAAATTTTAAAGTTCTTTTAATATATTAACAATGCTTTTATGCTGATCCTTCTCAATCTGCATTTCAATGTTTAAAGTCTGCAATAGTGATTTTATTTTTGAACCAAAATCACCCGAAATAATTTTATTTACCTGATGCTTTGCAATAAACTGAACAGCCGCAGGACCAGCACCCTCTGCAGCTTCTTTTGCAGGATTGGCGAAAAACGCTACTGCATGGCTTTCAGTATCATAAATTGTAAAATAAGCACAACGTCCAAATCTAGGATCTATGACCGACTCTAATTGATTATCGGTTGATGTAACAGCTACTTTCATCTTTTTTTTAAATTAATTATGGCACAAAATTACAAATAGTTTTGAACTTATGTTCACTATAAAAAATATTTAACATAAAAAAAAGAGAGACAGTCACCCGTCTCTCTTCCACAATCTACCAAAAATCTAAACCCTAAAAAACTAATCTTATCATTTATTTACCCAAAGCAGCTTCTACTTTTTCTTTAGATAATTTCTTTGTACAGAAGAACCAATCATAGCAGGTTACTCCTTCTTCCTGACCTTCCATTCTACTCTTAGCCACACCACATGAACCGGCAGTCGGCACAATCACGTCATCACCAGGACGCCAGTCGGCAGGTAATGCTACGCCGAAGTTGTCAGCAGTTTGTAATCCAATCAACACGCGTTTCAATTCGTCAAAGTTTCTTCCCAACGACAAAGGATAGTAAATAATGGTACGGATAATACCCATCGGGTCAATAAAGAATACAGCGCGCACTGCTTTCGTATTGCTTTCCCCAGGTTGAATCATCCCGTATTTCTTAGCTACTTCCATGGTGATATCTTCAATCAGCGGGAAGTTTACCTCCACATTCTTCATGCCTTTATACTCAATCTTTTCCTTGATGGTACGCAACCAGGCAATGTGGCTGTAAAGTCCGTCCACCGACAAACCCACCAACTGACAATTCAGATCCTGAAATTCTTTGTCCATTGAGGCAAATGTCATAAATTCTGACGTACAAACCGGTGTAAAATCGGCGGGGTGACTGAAAAGGATAGTCCATTTTCCGGCATAGTCATCCGGGAAATTGATGTTACCTTGTGTTGTTACTGCCGTGAACGACGGCGCCTTTTCTCCGATGCGTGGCATCACATAATTTTCGTTTGATTCCATAATGCTTTTTGATTAATAGTTAATTAATAATGATATATATTGTTATCTGATGCAAAGGAAACTTATTATAAACAATTTATCAAACTGATATCTTCAATAGCAATATAGAGAAAACAGATAAACATGAATCTGTCCTGACAGTAGAGGTAAAACACCTCTTCATCCCAAATTGTTTATCAAACTTCCACATATTTACGGTTTTATGTATAAAAATTCACGATTAAGTTGTATCTTTGCGCCCGACAAATAGATGTTTAAAAAGAAAAATGTAATTTTTGTATGAACGTAGTTACAAAAACCATCACATTGGGTGATGGAAGAGAAATTACCATCGAAACCGGAAAACTGGCTAAACAGGCCGACGGTTCAGTGATGGTGCGCATGGGTAACACCATGTTGCTGGCAACGGTATGCGCTGCCAAAGATGCAGTTCCCGGAACGGATTTTATGCCGCTTTCAGTGGACTATAAAGAAAAGTTCGCGGCATTTGGTCGCTTTCCCGGAGGTTTCCTCCGTCGCGAAGGCCGTGCTTCGGATTATGAAATTTTGGTTTCCCGTTTGGTCGACCGTGCATTGCGTCCGTTATTTCCGGATGATTTTCATGCTGAGACTTTTGTGAACGTAATGCTGGTTTCTGCTGATGGTGTTGATATGCCGGATGCATTGGCCGGGTTAGCTGCTTCTGCTGCGTTGGCTGTTTCAGATATTCCTTTCAACGGACCTATTTCAGAAGTGCGTGTAGCCAGAATCAACGGTGAATTTGTGGTAAACCCGACTTTTGTACAGCTGGAAAATGCCGATATGGACATCATCGTTGCCGCCACACTCGACAACATCATGATGGTAGAAGGAGAAATGAAGGAAGTCAGCGAAGAAGATCTGCTGAACGCCATGAAAGTGGCTCATGAGGCAATCAAGGTACACTGTCAGATTCAGCTTGAGCTGATGGAAGCCGTTGGCAAAACCCAAAAACGTGAATACTGTCACGAAGAAAATGATGACGACCTGAAAAAAGACATTTGGGACAAGACATACACGAAAGTTTACGCACTGGCTACAGCTTGCAATACAGACAAACATTCACGTATGGAGAATTTTGAAGCTGTTAAGGCTGAATATGTAGCTTCACTTGAACCAGAAGTGGCTGAAGCCCAAAAAGGTCTGATCGACAGATATTATCATGCAGTGGAAAAAGAGGCCATGCGTCGCTCTATCTTAGATGAAGGCAAACGTCTCGATGGCCGTAAAACCACTGAAATCCGTCCCATCTGGTCGGAAGTGGATTACCTGCCGGGCGCACATGGTTCAGCTATTTTCACCCGCGGTGAAACACAGTCGCTGACTACCGTAACACTGGGTACCAAACAAGACGAGAAAATCGTGGACGAAGCATTGAATCAAGGAAAAGAAAGATTCTTGTTACACTATAACTTCCCGCCGTTCTCAACCGGCGAAGCCCGTCCTTCAAGAGGTGTTGGCCGCCGCGAAGTTGGTCACGGGAACTTGGCTTTTCGTGCGTTGAAACCCATGATCCCGGAAAATTATCCTTATGTGGTACGGGTAGTATCCGACATCCTCGAATCAAACGGTTCTTCTTCTATGGCAACTGTTTGTGCCGGCACACTGGCACTGATGGATGCAGGGGTAACCATCAAAAAACCGGTTTCTGGTATCGCGATGGGACTCATTTCTGAAAATAAAGGAAAGAACTTTGCTGTTTTATCTGATATCTTAGGAGATGAAGACCATTTAGGAGATATGGACTTCAAAGTAACCGGAACCAAAGACGGTATCACTGCTACTCAAATGGATATCAAGGTAGATGGTTTGTCGTATGAAATTCTGGAAAAAGCCCTGAGTCAGGCGAAAGAAGGTCGTATGCACATCTTAGGTAAGATCCAGGAAACGCTGGCTGAGCCTCGTGAAGATTTGAAACCGCATGCTCCGAGAATCATCGTAATGTTCATCCCGAAAGAGATGATTGGTGCGGTAATCGGTCCTGGTGGAAAAATCATCCAGGGTATGCAGGCTGAAACAGGCGCAGTAATCTCGATTGAAGAAATCGGCGATCAGGGTCGCGTTGAAATCGCAGCCAACAACAAAGCTGCCATCGATGCTGCCGTTGCCAAAATCAAAGGCATCATTTCCATTCCTGAAGTAGGCGAAGTCTACCAGGCCAAAGTGAAATCGATCATGCCATACGGCTGTTTTGTGGAATTCATGCCGGGCAAAGAAGGTTTGCTGCACATTTCGGAAATCGATTGGAAACGCATCGAAACCATGGAAGCTTCGGGCATCAAGGAAAACGACATAATTGAAGTGAAGTTGCTGGATATCGACGCTAAAACAGGTAAATTCAAACTTTCACGCAAGGCCTTGTTGCCAAGACCTCCGAAAGAAGAAAAACCGAATGCATAAAATTTAGATTTTAAATGATACAGAAAGCTGTCACAAACCAAATGTGGCAGCTTTTTTTTACAGAAAATCTTTTAACTTTGCATAATTCAAAAAAAAACAATGAAAAAAAGAGTCCTGCTTCCGTTGTTCTTCCTGCACATTATAGTCATTAGCCACTTATATGCTCAGAATCCTGTCGATAATTTAATCAACGACCCATTGCTGAAAAATGCCAATATCAGCCTGATGGTTAAAAATCTGAAAACAGGAAAAGAGATTCACAGTTACCGGGCAAATAATGCCACCGTTCCCGCATCGACAATGAAGGTTGTAACCACTGCAACAGCGTTGGAAATCTTGGGCCCGGATTACCGCTACGAGACCCTATTGGCTTACGATGGCAAAATTGATGCTGCCGGAGTATTAAACGGAAATCTGTACATCATCGGTAGCGGAGATCCGACATTGGGTTCTTCTAAAATGGGTGACCCTTATTTCCTATCCAGATGGGCAACAGCCATCAAAGCAGCTGGCATAACCAAAATCAACGGCAGCATCATTCCTGATGAAAGCAAATTCGACAACGAAGGCGCTAATCCCAAATGGACATGGGATGATATTGGCAATTATTATGCACCCGGAATTTACGCGTTGGCGTATCTCGACAACACCCTGCGCGTCACATTTAAATCGGGCGCTATCGGCACAAAACCGGAAATTATCAATTTAAATCCTTCATTAGAAGGATTAACAATCGAAAACAACCTGTTGAGCAGTAGCATCAGTTTCGACAGTGCTTATTTCTACGGCTCTCCGAAAAGCATGCAGCGTTCGGTACGTGGTGAAATCCCGGCTAATAAACCCGTTTTCGCAGTTCTGGCAGAGTTACCTGATCCTGGTTTAGCGCTTGCCCAGGCTTTACACAAAATACTCTCGGATCAAAAAATTGAAGTTTCGTCACCGCCCGTTACCTTTTCTTCACGAGGTTTTACTTTTCCGTCCAACACAGCAATCAGAGTTCCACTTTACACGCATTATTCCGTTCCCTTAAGCCAGATAATCAAGGAAATCAATGAAAAGAGTAATAACTTATATGCCGAACAGGTATTCAAATCCCTCAGTCTAACCAGAGATGCAGTTGCCACAAACAAAAGATCGATTGAGATCATCCGTAATTTCTGGAAAGCGAGAGGGCTCGATGTCAACCAGCTTTTTCAGCTCGACGGCTCCGGGTTAAGTCCTGCTAATTCTGTTTCAGCAGGTTTCCTGACCGACATCATGGAATATATGTACAAGAAAAGCAAGCACAAAGATACGTTTTTCAATAGTCTGGCAATCGCCGGCAAAGCAGGTAGCATTGTCGGATTTCTAAAGAATACGCCACTTAACGGGAAGGTATTCGCCAAAAGCGGAACCATCTCAAGGGTAAGATCTTACACCGGTTACATCATACAGGATGGCAGGGAGTGGGTGTTTTGTGTGATGGTGAACAACTCCAACGGAAACTCCAGGCAAACTCTGAACCGGATTGAGAATTTTTTAGTTGACATCACAAAAGATAAAAAATAACAAAATATCAGGATTAGTGTGCAAAAAGTAAAAAATATTATATCTTTGCACCCAAAAGACTTTGAATTTTAAATAGTAAGCCTATTTTTAATGCAGGGTGCTTGTCGAACAGGCACTCTTTCTTTTTGAGATCATTCATTCAATATTCACACATATTTTTTTGTAATAGCTATGCAAGAAATCAAATTCTACAGCGGAGAAAATCTGCCGCTCGAGTTGCACAAGACCCGTATTGTGCAGAAACTTCACCTGGTACCCATTGAGCGTCGCTTGGAAGCCCTTTATGAAGGTGGATTCAATACTTTCCAGCTGAGTACCAAAGACGTATTTCTCGATATGCTCACCGATTCAGGTACCAATGCCATGAGCGACAATCAGCTGGCGGCCATGATGCAGGCTGATGATGCTTATGCCGGTTCGCAAAGTTTCATCCGGTTACAACAGGCCGTTGAAGATGTATTAGGAAAGAAATACCTTTTACCGGTACACCAGGGACGTGCTGCCGAAAACATTATTTCAGTCGCTTATGTACGCAAGGGTAGCCTGGTTCCGATGAACTACCACTTCACAACCGCGATGGCCCACATCACCGATAAAGGTGGTCAGATTGTCGAGTTGCTTTATGATGAGGCTTACGTGATCAACTCCGATCATCCTTTTAAGGGCAATATGAACATCGAAAAACTCGAAGAAGCTATCGTTCAAAAAGGAGCCAAAAACATTCCGTTCATCCGAATGGAAGCTTCAACTAACCTCATCGGCGGACAGCCATTCTCGGTACAGAACCTGCGTGACGTACGGGCTATTGCCGATAAATACGGTATAAGATTAGTGCTTGACTGTAGTCTGCTCGGAGAAAATGCTTATCTGGTAATACAGCGAGAAGAAGAATTCAAAGATTCAGACATGGGTACCGTAATACGCACCATGACTGGTTTGGCTGATTTATGTTATTTCTCAGCCAGAAAATTAAGTTCTTCACGTGGAGGTGGTATTTGCACCAACAACATGGAGATATTCAAAGAACTCGAAGCACTGGTTCCACTATATGAAGGATTTCTTACCTATGGTGGTATGTCGATCCGCGAAGTAGAAGCCATGGCAGTTGGTTTGTATGAAACGCTGGATGAAACCGTGATTAGTCAGAGTCCTACTTTTATTAAATATTTAGTGGAAGAACTGCACAAAAAACAAATTCCGGTGATTCGTCCGGCAGGCGTACTCGGTGTTCATCTAGATGCCATGCAAATTTGTGCGCACATCCCGCAAAAACAATATCCGGCAGGTGCGCTGGCAGCAGCCTTGTTTCTGATTTCGGGAGTTCGTGGTATGGAACGTGGGTCTATCTCCAACCAACGTGACGAATACGGCAATGAAACCTATGCCGATATGGAGTTGTTGCGACTGGCAGTTCCCCGTCGTGTATTTACCCTGTCTCAAATCAAATACGTAGAGGATCGTATCAGTTGGTTATACGACAACCGTCACCTCATTGGCGGATTGAAATTCAACTACGAACCGCCGGTACTGCGCTTCTTTATGGGCAAACTCGAGCCCACCAGTGACTGGCCACAGAAACTGATGGCGAAGTTTAAAGAAGATTTCGGAGAAAGTTTGTAAAGAAAGAAATCACAAAAAGAATAAAACGCAGTAGTTTTCTCATCAACTACTGCGTTTTTTGTAGACACATTTAAACTTTTTATCCTACCTTTGCGTTTACTCACATTAAACCAATTGTATGGATAGCTCTAATTTTCTTTTTGCTTTCGGACTAACGCTTTTTGCAGGTTTGGCAACCGGCGTCGGGAGCATCATCGGCTTTCTGCATAAGAAATTTAACCCTAAATTCCTGGCAGCTTCGCTTGGATTCTCTGCCGGAGTAATGATTTATGTTTCGCTGATCGAGATTTTTGCCAAGGCTAAGGTCGCACTTACTGCCGAATATGGTGATAAGACGGGTTATTGGTATACTGTTCTTGGATTTTTCGTGGGTATTGCCTTAATTGGAATCATCGACAAACTAATTCCTTCCGGCGAAAACCCGCACGAAATAAACAAAACAAAAGATTACGATAAACCAGGAAAAAGAGACAAAAGCAAATTGATGCGGATGGGGCTTTTCTCGGCACTGGCAATCGGGATTCACAACTTCCCGGAGGGACTGGCAACATTCATGGCCGGGATGACAAACCCGACATTGGGGGTAAGTATCGCGGTGGCCATCGCGATTCATAACATTCCGGAAGGTTTGGCTATTTCAGCTCCCGTTTATTATGCAACCGGGAACAAGAAAAAGGCATTTGTATTATCCTTTCTTTCCGGCTTGGCAGAACCTGTTGGTGCTATCATCGGATTCTTCCTGCTGAAATGGTTTTTTACTGAAGCTGCCTTTGGCTTTATCTTTGCGGCTGTTGCAGGTATCATGGTTTATATTTCATTAGACGAATTGTTACCGACTGCTGAAGAATATGGAGAACACCATGTCGCAATTTACGGTCTCATCGCGGGAATGGCAGTCATGTCACTGAGTCTGGTGATGATGGCTTAATTTTTAATAATAATTATGATTACAAATGAGAAACCCCAAAATACAGGATTAATTCAATTACAGAATATTGAATTATCTGATATCATTCCATACATCCACTGGAGCTTTTATTTCATGGCCTGGCGAATACCCGGCAAATTTGAAGGCATCGAAACGGCTTGCGACTGCGACTCCTGTAAAACCGGATGGCTGCAAAAGTTCTCAGCAGAGGAAAGACCCAAAGCTGAAGAAGCCCTCAAACTATTTAAAGATGCACAGGCCATGCTGAGAGAATTCAGGGACAAAAAAGTATTGAAAATAAATGCTTCTGTGGGTATATACCCTGCATACGCTGCACAGGATGATATTGTTATCATCCACAATGAAAAAGAATATCGCATCCCTACCCTGCGACAACAAAAACCGGCAAATGATGGATTTTGTTATTCCCTTGCTGACTTTATCAATCCCGAAGGAGATTATATAGGCGTATTTGCCAATACCGTGCTGGGAGTTGAGGAGTTTGCTGATGAATACGAGAAAAATGATGATGTATACAGCGCTTTGATTGCCAAAACCCTGTCGGATCGCATTGCTGAAGCAACTGCGGAATGGCTTCATTACAAAGTGAGAAAAGAGATATGGGGATATGCTCCCGATGAAGATGAAAATATCGAAGAGATGTTCAAAGTTCATTACCGCGGGATTCGCCCGGCAGTTGGTTATCCTTCTTTACCCGATCAGTCCATCATATTCGAACTGGATGACTTAATAAAGTTTGATCCAACCGGTATAAAACTGACAGAAAACGGGGCTATGTATCCTACTGCGTCAGTCTGTGGACTTTACTTCGCACACCCACAATCCAAATACTTCATGATCGGAAAAATTGACGAAAAACAATTGATTGATTATGCTGAAAGGAGGAACAAATCGTCTGAAGAAATGAGAAAATGGCTGGCTGCGAACCTTTGATTGCTTCATTTTTTGTATTTTTGCATTTTCAAACCTGGTAAAAATGCGCATTGATATCATTTCCGCTGTTCCCGAACTATTACACAGTCCGCTGAACTTTTCCATCCTCAAAAGAGCACAGGACAAAGGTTTAGTTGAGATAAACGTGCATAATCTGCGTGACTATGCTACCGATAAACATCGGCACGTAGATGACTATGCTTATGGATTCGGAGCCGGCATGGTGTTAATGATTGAACCGGTTGACCGCATCATTACCAAACTAAAATCAGAAAGAACTTATGATGAGGTAATATACACTTCTCCCGATGGAGCTCAGTTCGATCAACCGATGGCCAACCGCTTATCGCTGAGTCACAACCTCATTATCCTGTGCGGCCATTATAAGGGTATCGATCATAGAATCAGAGAACATTTGATTACAAAAGAAATCAGTATAGGCGATTTTGTGTTGACCGGCGGAGAAATCCCGGCAGCCATGATGGCAGATGCCATTATCCGACTTATTCCCGGCGTTATGAGCGATGAGACTTCAGCCTTGTCCGATTCTTTCCAGGATAATTTGCTGGCTCCTCCTGTCTATACCCGTCCGGCTGATTACAAAGGGTGGAAAGTTCCCGATATTTTATTATCCGGACATCAGGCTAACATTGAAAACTGGATGCATGACCAATCTGTGGAAAGAACCAAATTTTTGAGACCCGATTTGTTAAAAGAATAAAAAATATTAGAACCCGCAGATATGCAAAAAATCAAAATTGGCGTCATTGGCGGCGCAGGTTATACCGCAGGAGAATTACTCAGAATTCTTATTTATCATCCTCAGGTTGACATTGTTTTCGTCAACAGCAGCAGCAATGCAGGTAACCCGGTTACAGCAGTTCACAGCGGACTGATAGGTGAAACTGATCTTATATTCACTTCAGATTTACCTTTAGATAAGGTTGATGCCCTGTTTCTATGCTCGGCACATGGCGACAGCAAAAAATTTATTGAAGCAAATGAAATTCCTAAAGAGGTAAAAATCATCGATCTTTCAACTGATTACCGGGCAAAAAGTCTGGATCATGATTTTGTATACGGTTTACCCGAACTGAACCGGGATGCCATAAAGGAGGCGACACACGTTGCCAATCCGGGATGCTTTGCCACCGCCATTCAGGTAGCATTATTGCCGTTAGCATCGAAAGGTCTGCTGAACGACGAGATCCATGTGAATGCCATTACCGGTTCAACAGGCGCAGGGGTCAAACCATCGTCAACTTCACATTTCAGCTGGAGAAATAACAACATTTCCATATACAAGCCTTTCGGACATCAACATTTACATGAAATCGGGCAATCCATCAATCAGCTTCAACCAGATTTCAACAAGTCCGTGAATTTCATCCCGGTCAGGGGTAATTTTACCCGCGGGATTTACGTTACAGCTTATACGCGTTGTAATCTGTCGCTGGAAGAGGCTAATAAGCTTTATCAGGACTATTACAAAGATGCTGCTTTTACCTTTTTAACGGATAAAAATCCGGATTTAAAACAGGTAGTCAACACGAACAAAGCAATCGTCTATCTTGAAAAACACGGAAATAAGTTACTCGTGGTTTCTATGATAGACAACCTACTGAAAGGAGCTTCGGGACAAGCAGTTCAGAACATGAACCTGATGTTTGGATTAGATGAAAAAGCCGGATTGGGATTAAAAGCGGCGGGTTTCTAATCCCGAATCCTTATTTCCATGCTGTTTTATTGGCAATCTTCACCAACGCCAGCATTACCGGCACTTCCACGAGGACACCCACAACGGTAACCAACGTGGCACCGGAATTAAGTCCGAATAATACAATCGCCACTGCAACAGCCAGTTCAAAGAAATTACTGGCTCCGATCAGCGATGCTGGTGCTGCAATGTTATGTGGTAATTTCCAGCGTTTAGCCCATCCGTATGCGATAAAGAATATCAGGAAAGTCTGAATAATCAAGGGTATCGCTATCAGTAAAATATGGAATGGGTTATTCAGAATCACATCGCCCTGAAACGAGAAAATAATAATTAGAGTCAACAGTAAACCGGAGATTGTTATTCCCGTAAATTGCTTCAGAAAAACATTCTCGAAGAATTCTTTACCCCGTCGGCTTATCACCCTGGTTCTTACAATATATGCAGAGACCAACGGAATCACGACAAACAGCACCACCGACATAATCAGGGTATTCCACGGAATGGCAATGCCGGAAACTCCCAGCAATAAAGTCACAATAGGAATAAATGCAACTATGATAATCAGATCGTTGACTGCAACCTGCACCAAGGTATAGGCCGGATTACCCTTGGTCAAATGGCTCCATACAAATACCATGGCCGTACAGGGAGCAGCTCCCAGCAACACCGCCCCGGCAAGATATTCTTTTGCCAGTTCAACCGGAACGAAAAGCCTATATAGTACAAAAAAGAACAACCAGGCAATACCGAACATCGTAAAAGGTTTAATCAACCAATTTGTTATCAGGGTAACCGTCAACCCCTTAGGCATTTTAAAAGCGTCAACAACACTCCTGAAATCAATCTTTAGCATCATTGGAAATATCATGATCCAAATGAGAACAGCAATTGGTATGGAAACATTGGCATACTCCAGTTTACCTAAAGTTTCCGGGATTACAGGCAGCAATTTACCAATTGCAATACCGGTAATAATACACAAAGCAACCCATACGGATAAATAACGGTCGAAAAACGACATCTTTTTTGATTCAGTACTCATAACTGAGGTTTAATTTCGTTTTGATACAACTTATAAAAAGCCTCTTTGATGTCATCTCGTATCCTTCTGAACTCACTCCAGATAAAGTCATCTGAACCAACAGCGTCACCCGGATCTTCAAAACCCAAATGTAGACGATTTTTCACTTTCCCTAAGAAAGTCGGACAACTTTCATTGGCCCCACCACAAACAGTGACAACATAATCCCACGCCTCTCCGAGGTATTTCTCTACCGGATCTGAGTTGTGATGACTGATGTCTATTCCGGCTTCTTTCATCACCGCTACGGCTTTTTCACTCAACCTGCCCGATGCCTTTGTGCCGGCTGAACACACTCTGATGTTTTTATCAAATGATTGCAACCACCCATGTGCCATCTGACTGCGGCATGAATTTCCTGTACAAAGAATTAACACTTTCATTTTTACAATTGTTTTATCAGCTTGTCCGGCTTTAAAACCTGACAAACCTGTGATTTTAATATTTATTTACAGGTTTCTGTTTCGCAGACTACAGCAGTATTTTTAATTTGACTAAAAAATGCATCAAACATGCTTAATTTATCTTCTATTGTTGTTTTACATAAACAATAATTGATTTTCAACCCGTCAATTTCACCATGTATCAATCCCATGTCCCGCAATTCTTTTAAATGTTGCGAAACGGTTGTCCGACTCAACGGCAGACTACCTGAAATATCTCCCGATATACAGGTTTTTGTTTCTGCCAAATATTTCAGGATAGCTAAACGTGCAGGATGAGAAATTACCCTGGCAAACATTGCTAAATCCTTTAGTTCTGTATCAAATACTTCCGCCTTTCTCACACATCAATGTTTTATGTCGCAAACATACGACATAATTTTTAAAACCACAATACGGTCTATATTAAAGTTACGTTAAAAAATTACGCATCCCCTTTAAAATCCAAATTATCCGGCCCAATGAGGATCTACCCAACATTGCTTCATGCCAAAATGACAGACATATAACCGGTGGCATTTTTTTTGACACAGGCGGGATTGCAAAACGATAAAATTTAAAATAATAAGATATATGTCAAAAGGTAACATTGGGGTAACGAGCGATAATATATTCCCCGTCATCAAGAAGTTCTTATACAGCGATCATGAAATTTTCTTACGTGAACTGGTATCCAACGCCGTTGATGCAACTCAGAAACTAAAAACACTGGCATCTGTAGGCGAGTTCAAAGGCGAGTTAGGTGAATTAAAGGTTTATGTTTCTGCCGATAAAAAGAAAGGGACACTGACTATTTCGGACCGCGGTATTGGCATGACCGGTGAAGAAATTGAGAAATACATCAACCAGATTGCCTTTTCCGGAGCCGAGGAATTTGTGGAGAAATACAAAAAAGACGCTCAGGCTATCATCGGACATTTCGGACTCGGTTTCTACTCCTCTTTTATGGTTTCAAAAAAAGTGGAAATTTTCACCCAATCGTACAAAGAGGATTCGGTTGCACAACACTGGTCATGTAAGGGAGATCCGGAATATATCCTTGAAGATACCATCAAATCTGACCGTGGAACCGACATCGTTTTACATATCGATGATGAAAACAAGGAGTTTCTGGAAGACTCCAAAATCAGTGAGTTGCTGAAAAAATACTGTAAATTCCTACCGGTTGAAATCGTTTTCGGTAAGAAAAAGGAATGGAAAGACGGAAAAGAAGTTGAAACGGACGAAGATAATGTAATCAACAACACTGCACCGGCGTGGACAAAAAAACCGGCTGATTTAAAAGAAGAAGATTACGCGCAGTTTTACCGCGATTTGTATCCTATGAGTGAAGACCCACTCTTTCACATACACCTGAATGTAGATTATCCGTTCAACCTGACAGGTATCCTTTATTTCCCCAAAATCAAAAACAACATCGAATTGCAACGCAACAAAATTCAGTTGTATTGCAATCAGGTTTTCGTGACTGAACAAGTGGAAAACATCGTCCCGGATTACCTGACCCTGCTGCATGGTGTAATTGATTCCCCGGATATCCCCTTGAATGTATCCAGAAGTTACCTGCAGAGTGATGCGAATGTAAAAAAGATTTCAGGACATATTACAAAAAAAGTGGCCGATCGTCTGGCAGAAATATTCAAGTCGGACCGAGAACAATTTGAAGAAAAATGGGATAATCTGAAGATATTTATCCAGTACGGAATGCTTAGCGATGAAAAATTCTATGAAAAAGCAGAGAAATTTGCTCTGCTGAAAAATGTGGATGGCAAGTATTTCACTTTTGAAGAATACAAGGACTTAGTTAAAGAAAATCAGCAAGATAAGAAAAAAGACCTGATTTATCTCTACACAACCAATAAAGAAGAACAGTACAGCTATATTCAACATGCGAAAGAAAAAGGTTATGATGTACTGATTATGGATGGTCAGCTGGATGTACATGTGGTTAGTCAACTCGAACAGAAATTTGAGAAAACCCGTTTCGTTCGTGTGGATAGCGACACGGTCGAGAAACTCATTCAAAAAGAAGAAGTTGCTCAGGTATCACTGACTGACAAACAAAAAGACGAGTTGATTACCATTTTCAAGTCGCAACTCCCTGCAATGGAGAAAGCAGAGTTTATTGTATCATTTGAACAATTATCCGAAACTGCTAATCCTGTCTTTGTTACTCAGAACGAATTTATGCGCAGGATGAAAGAAATGTCGGCGCTGCAGGGAGGTATGATGAGTTTCTATGGCGAGATGCCCGACAGCTACAATTTAGTAGTCAATACCGGTCATCCCCTCGTAAACCAAATATTAAATGACGAAGAAACATCTGTAAAAGAAAACATAGCACCTGTTTATGATGAACTTTCAACCCTTGAAAAAAAACAAAAAACATTGAAAGATAGTCATAAAGACAAAAAAGCAGATGAGATTCCTGCTGAAGAAAAAACAGAACTGGACACGCTGAACGATCAAATCAGTTTGCTGAAAGACAAGAAAGACGATATTCTGAAAGAATATGCTTCGGGCAATAAACAGATTCGACAACTCATCGATCTGGCTTTACTGGCCAACAACATGCTGAAAGGGGAAGCGCTTGCCAATTTTGTGAAGAGAAGCGTTGAACTGATGTAGTCGAAAGACGATTTATATAACTCAAGAAACACCTGCATACGGAGGAATCCAAATGCAGGTGTTTCTTTTTTATATAGACTTAAAAGATATCAGAAGCCAAACAAAAAATTGAATTAGCCTATAGGTTGATTCTTATTTAGCCTATAGGCCGAATTATTATTAGCCTATAGGCCAAATTGATTTTAGCTTATAGGAAGAATTGAAATTAGCCTATAGGCTAAAATGAATTTATGTTTGCTGTTTGCGATTTTATGTTAGACAATGTCAGGAATTATAAAGTATCACCTCCCTCTCTCAAGTCTGGAGGCATCCAGGCGCAGCAAGATAAATAACATAATGGTAAAGCCCCACAAGGAAGATCCACCATAACTGAAGAAAGGCAAAGGGATGCCGATTACAGGCATCAGACCCAACACCATACCCACATTAATCATCAGGTGAAAAAAGAGAATACTGGCGACACAATAAGCATAGATACGATGGAAATCTTCACGTTGTCTTTCAGCAATTGTAAGTATACGCATTAACAACAGCCAATAAATAATCAAAACGAACACTGAGCCAATAAAGCCATGTTCTTCACCAACAGTACAAAAGATGAAGTCTGTATCCTGTTCCGGTACGTATTTTAATTTGGTTTGCGTGCCATTGAGAAATCCTTTTCCGAAAAAACCACCTGAACCGATGGCTATTTTCGATTGATTCACATTGTAACCTGCACCGGCAAGGTCATCTTCCATATTCAGCAACACTTTAATACGAATTTGTTGGTGAGGCTCCAGCATCCGGTTAAAAAGCTGGTCGGCAGTATAACTGAAGCCAATAGATACAAAAGTAATCAGCACCAGTAACATGTATTTTCTATACCGTTTGAACAATTCTACGAATAGCCAATATATTCCTGATGCCCCGGCTATACCAAGGGCAACATAATCATAATTAACAACAAACCACTTGTTCAACACAACCGAAACTACCGCGAAGAGCATCGTTCCGCCCATCAGGAAGAAGGCTTCTCTTCTGTGCCGGGTATAGAAAAAGGCATAAACAAACTGAATTAACAGGATGATACCCATAGCCAACACCATCCCCCATGTTCCTCTATCCTCAGCAATAGGCGAGATACTGAAGCGAATAACCACTACAAAAAGGACAACAGCCAAGGTTACCAGTAAGAGAACAAGACCTTTCATTCCTTCCCTGTAGAACATCAATAAGAACGCCACAAAAACGAGCGCAGAACCTGTTTCCTTCTGCAGGATAATCAATCCGAAAGGAAGTAAAACAAAGAAAGCAAGGGGTATTAAATCGCGCCAGTTTCTTATCCGGTAATTATAGCGACTCATAAACTTAGCTAATGCAAGCGCAGTTGCCATTTTGGCCAACTCTGCCGGCTGAAAACTGACAGGACCCAGCACCAGCCACGAACGCGAACCCTTGATTTCCGGAGCAACGAAAATAGTTATTATGAGCAGCAATATCACTGCTGCATAAATCACATAAGCAAAATAATTAAAGATACGATGATCAATCAGCAAGATTGCTCCTCCCAATGCAAATGCAGTCAGGATCCAAATAAACTGTTTTCCGGCACGTTGATCAAAATCAAGGATACTACCCTCAAATTCAAAATCATAGCTTGCACCATAAATACTTATCCACCCCATTGTAACCAACAGGATGAAATAAAAGACTGTTGTCCAGTCCAGTGCGTATTGTATGCTATCTCTTTTTGACATTAGGATTTAAAACAGTTGTTGATATGCGATCGTAAAGTTCCTTTCGTTCAATTTTTCCATTGATATATTGCTCCATCATCAAACTGGCAACCGGCGCAGCCCACGTAGCTCCAAAACCAGCATTTTCAACTACCACAACGATGGCAATCACAGGATTCTCACGTGGAGCATAGCCAACAAACAGGGAATGGTCTTTTCCATGAGGATTCTGAACTGTCCCCGTTTTCCCACACATCGTCACTTCGTTGATTTTATAATACCTGCCGGTTCCAAATTCAAACACACGCCACATACCTTCATCCACAATCGGGAAATGCTCTTTTTTTACCACCGTTTCGTGCCTTCTCAACAACATGGTATCACTTTTATTCAAATGAGGCGTAACATAATAGCCGTCATTGGCAATTGCAGCCATCGAGTTGGCAAGTTGCAGGGGAGTAACCAATACTTCGCCCTGACCAATTGATAACGACCTGATGGTCATAGCCCGCCAACCGGTTTCGCCGAAATATCGATTAAAATATTTTTGAGATGGAATGTTTCCGCGTGATTGTTCGTACACATCACTGTCCTCAAAACGATGTCCGAAGCCGAAACTGTACATAGCATCGATCCATGCCTGATAATTCTTTTTAAAAATAGCATTTTTCTCACCATAGCCCTCTTTTTCAATTGTCGATCTGAAGGCATGCCAAAAATACGGGTTACAACTCTGCTCGATTGCATTCAGTAATGTAACCGGCGAACCATGACTGTGTGTACATTTAATGGGGGTTGAGTTTTTACCGTTACAACCAAACAAAGTTCGCTCCGTAATTCCGCCTAATTCCAGACAAACAAGCGCCTGTATAGGTTTAAATGTCGATCCGGGAGGGTATGTCGCCTGGGTAGCCCTGTTCATCAAAGGTTTCGTAGGATCCTTCAGCAAAGCTGAATAATTAGCAGATCTGGATCTGCCAACGAGAATTGAAGGATCGAATCCAGGATTCGACACCATTGCCAGAATTTCACCTGTTTTAGGTTCAATAGCAACTGCGCTCCCGATTTTCCCATTGAGTAATTCTTCCCCTATTTTCTGCAGATTAATATCAATAGTCAGCATCAGATTCGATCCGGCAACAGGCGCCTCATCCATTTCCCCGTCCCTGTATTTTCCTTTTATCCGACCCCTTGAGTCTCTCAGCAGGATTTCGACTCCTTTCTTTCCACGCAACGATTTTTCATAAGTATATTCCACCCCATCGCGTCCGGAATAATCGCCCTGTTTGTAGTAAGGATCTTTTTCTATATCATTCCACGAAACTTCTCCGATACTTCCGAAAATATGCGCTGCATTGGGATAGGCGTATTCACGCAGCGTTCTGTTCTGCACATAAAACCCCGGGTATTTATACAAACTTTGCTGAAAGGTCGCAATGTCCTCTGAGTTCAGTTGTGTCATAAAAATCTGCGGAGTATAACTCGAATATCCCAGGTTCTTTTTCCTGTCCTTAATTTCAGCTATTCGATTTATAAAATAAGATTTGGAAATATTCAGCGACCGGCAAAAGTCCAAAGTATCAAGGCCCCTGATTTCACGCATAATCAGCACAATATCATAAGCAGGTTTATTGTACACTAACAGCGTATTATTCCGGTCATAAATCAATCCACGGGGAGGGAAAATCGTTTTTTTAAGCAGGGCATTACTCTCAGCTCCGCTTTTATACTTGGTTTCAATAATCTGCAGAGAAAAAAGTTGAATGATATACAATAAAACGAATGCAGAAAATACTCCCGCAATGACCCATCTTCGGTTCTGAAGCGTATCGTTTATCATAACTATCTCTTTTTAAAAGAATTAATTCCCAATAAAATAACTGATGTTATCAAAGTATTAAGAATTATTCTCAGGAGGGTTTGTCCAATACCCACAAAGGTAAAAATTTCCAGGAAGAAAAAAGCAGTATGATGAATTAAAACCAAGGTTATAATGTATTTTATGAAGGTTGAAACGCCAAAGGTGTAGAATGACGGCTCCGGATTTGCTCCCTCTTCAATGGTCGTAAAGATTTTAATCACGGGATTTCTTAAATAGGCTACCAATACGGTGGCAAAGGTGTGCATCCCGGGAGTGTTTGAAAAAGCATCGATTATGAGTCCAAGTACAAAAGCCAGAATAAGGGTCGCAGCCCTTGAGAATCTGACCGGCAGCACAAAAATGAACAGAATGTAAATATACGGATTCACATACCCCATCAACCGGATGTTGTTGAGTACAAACACCTGTACAAGGACTAAAAGGATAAACCGTACTATATTCTGCAATAAAAGAATCATTCCTGCATTGTATTTTCGAGATTTTGCTGCTCCTGATAATTCAGGTAATCAATCACCTTGACATGGGTCAATGTTCTGAAGTTCACACCCAGTTTTACCTTAATGTGATAATATGCATCACTTTCACTGATTTTAAAATCATCAACCGTACCCACAAACACCCCTTCCGGAAAAGATTTTGAGTAGCCACTGGTAATAATCGTGTCTCCCAAAGAAAATACCACATGCCGGGCAATATCATTCAAATCGGCATAACGGTAATTATCCCCTTCCCAATGAATCGGTCCGGAGTAGTTATTTCTTATAAATTTACTGTTAATTTGTATTTTGGGGTTGATGACCGGAATAACAACGGCAAATTTTTCCGATACATTTGAAACGACTCCAACCACCCCTTCTTCGTTAACTACACCCATATCAGGAC
>JAKIYP010000098.1 GCA_022708505.1 Bacteroidota bacterium | reverse complement strand
CGTCCGATATTTTGGTGAAACGGGTGACATTGGGTGCTGTAACCCTCAGTTGCCAGTTGAATTCACCAGAAGCAGGTATATCTTCATTATTCAGCACGATTTGATTTGCACCCTTGTTTTTTGCGCCCAATGAAATGACTTTCATGTCTTCGCCGGTAGTCTGATCGATAAGGGCTAAATCAACATGGCTGGCATCTTCATTCAGTTTGAAGTCAATCTTGTAACCATTATCTTCTTCGCTATATATTGATGTCAGCCCGTATGCGAAAATACGGGCAGGAGATACTTGTTGTGCCAGATTTTTAGTGCTGTATTTAACCGATTTGCTTCCTGCTAACAGATGTAGGTCAATGTCGGCATTGTCAACCACACCAAAACCGGTCATGTTCTTTAAGCTCATTTCATTATTGATATCGATAGTTGATTCGCCGATTTTCACCGCGTTACTCAATCCGTTCGTAATATCAAAAAGCTGTATTGAATAGGAATGGGTATTGTCAGTTTGCTTTTCACATACCGGAGTACTCATAAAAATTCTGTTAGCATACCTGAAATAGTTGGCGCCTTTCGACAAAACCGGTATGTTGGATGGAAATGCGCCGGTTTGTATTTTGTCGTTTGTCATCCAGTTCATTTCCAGTTCAAAGGGGCTGATTTTATTTCCATCTACAATAAACCGGTTGTGTGCTGTAGGAGATAAAGAAATCTGAGCGTCTTCTCCCAAACCACCTGCGTTGATTGTCAGACCCGAATTGTTAAATTGTGTTCCGGTAACTGTTCCGTTTTCTACATTCCAGGAAACATAGCGAACTGCCCAATCGGTCGGTCCCCAATTGTCGCTCGGATGTGAGTCGAAATAGATTCTGAGTTTATTCAGGGTTCCGGATGCCGTGAAGCTGTTTGCCACCAGGTTGGAGTTGTTGTTCCCTGCGGCAGCCAGACTGTTGCTCGTGTTTGTCGGGAGTTGCAAAAATACCTGTGGGTTTACATCTTCCAAAGCTGTTTCGTTTGTTGCCTGCCATTTGTATACAAAGAAATCACCGGTTTGGAATGAGTTGTTCTCTCTTCCCACTACAGTTGAGTTCACGCCCAGCAGCACACCGTCCTGTGTAAAAGCGATGTCAGAGAGTACGTACAAGTGTGATTTGCCGTTATAGCCCTGTGTTGAAAGCCCTTCAGTACTCATTCTTTTGATTAGTTCACCGGTTTCCGGATTAATTACGAGTAAATAAGGACTCTTTGTTGCATCTACTGCCAAAACATAATACTTTCCATCTCTTAAGATAGCCCGCCGAACGGTCAGGTTTTGCAAGGTGTCAATGCTGAATTCAACTGCTTTTGCAAAATTGTAGCTGTTGGCAGCCGCGATGTCTCCATCCTGAACAGGGTGGGGGAAATCAGCTACTTCTACAATGGTTTCTTCTTCTTCGATGTTCGGGTCGGGTTGAGACAAATCGCTCAATAGTTTATTGATAAAAGAAGTCTCATTTGCAACGACTTCAATTTCTTCCGTTTCTTTCCAGTATCCCGCGATGTCGTAAACCAGCTTATAAGTCCCCGGATTCAGGTTGTTGAATACATATACGCCATTGTGATCTTTATCGGTTTTGTAAGTTGCAATCGTATTCCCGTTAGCATCCTGTAAAACCACATCAACCTCATTTAAAGGTTTATACTGATCAAATGAGCCGATTTTGTAAACGTATAAGCTGTGTGTCAACGCCTGGTTTTTATCTTTTACCGTACCCATGATGGAACCTTTGGTTTCGGTGTTGTCGCCAAACCACGAACGGATGGCGCGCGAATAGCGTATGGCTTCCTGTGCACAATAATCCCGGCTCAGTAAGCGGTGTCGTTCAGGATGATAGGTATGAAAACTGCCTTCGCTGAGGAAACCATCACAACCATGTTTTAATACGCCGAGATAACCGGTATAGCCAGCTACAGTGGAACTTGAACCGTAAAATGAGATATCACCACGGGTGTTGTTGGATGTGGCATCGGTATAGGCGGAATAATATGAAATTCCATTTTTGGCGATATATTTCCAGGCATCTCTGGCCATGTCACGTGCATAAGTCAGTCCGTTACCCGAAGCGGCATCGGTTCCGCGAAACAGCAGTAAAGGGTAATTGGTAGTTGTCCCTTCGGTTGCCGCGTTGCTGTGGATGGACAGAAAATAATCCATGTTGTTGGTTTCCACATCAGCGCAAACTACCGAGAGTGTTACTATTTGACCATTTCCTTCGTAAACTTCATATTGATTCAGGTTGGCCTGTGAGGCAGGAGCGATACCATTGCGGGTGCGCGACATGCGTACGTAACCTGCGCCGGCTTTGACTAATTCATCGCGTAATGCCAATCCTTTCATGAGATTGGATTTTGTTTCGAAGAATCCCAGCGTATCTAATATTGCGTAGTTGATGGTTGCTAACGGGCGGTCGTTTGAACCCCAGCCTCCATGTCCCGGATTGATGTAAATCCGGGCCTGATTCAGTACGTTTTCTGCCAATAGGCTGGTAACTGACAGCATTGATAATAACAGGATTAGACCTGTTTGGTATATGATTTTTTTCATGATGTTACTTCGTGATTTCAATGTTCATAAGATAGATTTTTCCGTCAGCAGTGTTATACACAATTTTTGAGGCATCAGCTGAGCCTGATGGATTGGTGGCAATTACCGATTTGTCTGTCAATGCCGTACGACCAGCTCCGTTAGCAGCAACTGCAATGATTCTTGAGGAGGTAATAACTGTTCCGTTATCGTAATCTTCCATGCCGATGATCCAGTTGTTGCCCATCCATTTTGGTGCGCGCAATACGCCCAGCGAAACCGGGTTCGAACCGTCTAAGTTGCTCACGTAGGCTTTTCCCTTTTCTATAACATAATAAAGTAGTTTTTTTCCATCGGGAGAGATGGATGTCCACAGGTAATTGTAATTATCGTTTTCTTTTGAAATCAGCGATGTTTGCTTATGCCGGGTCAGATATAACTTTCCTTTGCTTATGCTGCTGATTGCAGGTGCTGACTGAAGCGCTTTCCCGGTAATTCTTTTTGTTTTGAGTGTGCCGTTTTCCAACGCGATAACCGTTCCGTCTTTAATCATAAATTGTTCGAGGTTCCGGCTTTCCTTTACCACGTCGTTTTGTTTGCCGGTGGTCATGTCCAGTGCTTTCAAACTGGTATAGCGCAGCTTGTTTTTGTATTGCTGACTTCTGTACGCCACTAATTTCCCATCATCAGAAATTTGCACGTTAAATCCGGCGCCTTTGTCGGTGGTAAGTGTGCTGAGTTTTCCTGTCGCTAGGTCGTATTTTCTCAGCCCTTTCAAGTCATTTCCTGTAATCAGGATGTAATCGCCTGCCGGGCTCAGTACCGGACTGTAACCTGTTTCAGCAGGAGGCAATGGGATAGCCTGGTTGCTTGTGACTTTAATTCCCTGGGAATAAGTCAGATTGCAGGATGCAACCAACATAAATAATGAAAAAATGATTTTGTTCATACCATGATAAGTGTTAGAATAAAGATAAAGTTGATTGTAGAATATAATAAATTCAAAACTCAAAAGTAGACATATAAAATTATTTATTAATGCAAATAACACATAAAATAAATTAATAAGTATATATAAAATATAAAACAAAAAACCCCGGATTGAAGTCCGGGGTTAATAAGCTGCGTGTATATTCGGTTACAGGAGTTTCGGGTAGTAATAATCCACCAGGCCTTTCATGGGTGATTCGGTTACTTTGGCGATTTTTACGTCAAATTCTTTGGCGACATCCAACAGGATATCCTGATAGCTGTCGGCTACTGTACCGATAAAGCCGATAGGATATTTTTGGTAGTCGTATTGCAGGATGTTTCTTCTGAAAAATCTTCTGAAGTTTTTGGAAATCAGATCATAAACGTATTCTTCGTGTTTAAAATCCAGCAGGAAAAAAGAAAACTTAGATAATGTCCTGTTTGGGAAAGGCTGGTTGTAAACCATGTCCAGTACATCGTCGGAAGTCAGGTGGTAAAGATCATAAAATTTATTGGTCAGATCAGTTGGAGCCAGATTCTTCAGGCAGTCGCTGAGGAACATTTTGCCCAGTACAGAACTGCTTCCTTCATCTCCCAGCACGTAACCCAATGATTTTACGTTCTGGATAATCTCATTTCCATCGTAGAGTCCGGTATTCGAACCGGTACCCAATATGCAGGCAATGCCTTTTTCTTTGCCGAAAAGAGATCTGCCGGCAGCCAGTAAGTCGCTGTAAACCTTTGTTTTTACCCTGAACTGAGAAGTCAGCGATGCCTTGACAATATTCTTCTTTTCCTCCGAAGTGCAACCGGCGCCATAGAAGAAAATCTCGTCTAATTTCCGGGTGAAGAATTTTTCAGGCAGTTGCAGTCTGATGCAACGGCTGATTTCCCTTCTGGTTTGAAAAAAAGGATTGATCCCTTCTGTAAAGGCGTGTTCAACTACGTGGTTTCCCTCGAGCAGGCACCATTCGGCTTTAGTTGATCCACTTTCTGCTATTAGTCTCATTGTTTAGTCTTTTATGCTGTTGTATTTCTTTATTCCTCTATTAAGCTGCTGATTCCGCTAATCCATACCTGATATCCTTCCTCGTTGAGATGTAATCCGTCGGTTGTGAAGGCAGGGTTCAGTTTGCGTTTTTGCTGTAAAAACAGAGGATAAAGGTTTACGTATCTGATATTTTCTTTTTTGCAAAGTTTTTTTAGTCTGATGTTCAGGTTTTCAATTTGTTTTTCCTTGTTAATCAGTCTTTTGTAGCGTCCAAAATCATTGTTGACAGGCAGAATACTCTGGATGTAAATGGTGGTTTCGGGCGATTCGGTTAATACTTTCCGGATAATTTTTTCAAAATTTTTGCAAAGATAATCATTCTTATAATTCTGTGAAATGTCGTTGATGCCAATCATCAGAAAAAGTTTGGCTGGTTTAGCGTCTGTTATCTCATCTAATCTCGCTAATACACCTTCTGTATTGTCTCCTGAAATTCCCCGGTTTGCGGGTTTCTGTGCCGGAAACCAGGCGCTCCAGTCACCACCCTGTGTCAGGCTATTGCCTAGAAATATTATGCCCTTTTTTTCTAATCCTTCATGCTTGAATGTTGCCATTCTGTTTTTGTAAATTGCTGTTTCGTATGGTTTCACTGTGTTGCTTTCCTGAGCGAAAGCAGTCAGGTAAATCCAGCTTAGTATGATTATAATTGTTTTCATGGTGTATGATTGACCCTTTTATAAGGTGCATATGTGATTAAATTAAATTTTCAATGCAAATGTAAGCAATATATTTTATGAATTAACAATATATTTTATGTGTTTAAAAATTGAATGCATTTTTTTATTTCTCTATTTATCTTTAGTTTATGAATATAATGTTTGTTGTTGTAATTATTTCGTAAAGTTAAATAAAGAATATAAAGCATAAAATAATAAAAAATATGTGTTCAGAAATTAATCTTCTATACATCTTAACGTGTTGTATTCCTTAGTCTTATGGAGAAAACGTGTCGAAGAGGTGAAATGTATCTGTTTTTTCATGGGTTGTATGTTGAATTTAATTCGATATTTTTGACAGCAGTTAATGGAAAGCTTTACTCAATTTTTCCAGATTGTCTAATAAATTATCTAATTATTAAACTTTTAAACAGGTTATGTTATGAAAAAATTAATTACTTCTATTCACTAGTGTCCCGTTAAAAGTCATTGATATTGAATAACATAGGATATTTCTCGGAAATTCGCTCATTGACAGATTTATTAAATATCTCATTTATAGGCATTTTCTCAAAAAGGGTTAATCCTAATG
>JAKIYP010000097.1 GCA_022708505.1 Bacteroidota bacterium | reverse complement strand
TATCATAAAGATATTCCACGATAAATCGGGCTAACTCGTGACGTCTCTCTAACTTATCTTTCAGCCAGGCTTTGGGTTGCAGACATACCGCCGCGAAATGGTTCTTTGAATACTCCAGACTTTGCCGTTTAATCCAGTTCTTAATTGCCCAGAAATTGAGAATGGTTTTAATCTTATTGATGTTAACACCATCGCAACCATTCAGTTCAGCTTCTTCGTTCAGTTCCTTCAGGTGGAAAGTCTTTTCCTGTTCCTCGAAAACCGGTAGTAGAAAGTTTTCAATCTTACTATAGCTTTCCAGGATATTGAGAGAACGGTTTCTGTTCTCCCCTTTTTTGATGTAAGCGGTCAAATCTTTGGCATCAGCCAGTATCTTCTCCTCCCGAAGCAAATTCACGATATCAATAACCTCCTCTTTTACAATACCGAGGTGGTCGCTGATGTAATCAATTCTCGATTCGGCAGCTTCTTCCGACGCTTGCTTTTTGCTTTTGCTTGATAATAGTTTTTTGATGATGCGGATGCCCTTTATCTTTTGGTTCTCCTGAAATTTCTCTGAAGCATTGATTTTCGCAATGGCTTCCTGCGCGGTTTTACACAGGATACTGTTGGCAAATACCCGCGGCATATTCTGACCGCGTTTGAGATATCCGGCATCTTCCAGCGCTGCGATGGCGGTGGTAACACGGGTTTCAATCTCCATCACATTATCGTCCCAACCTGCTTTTCGCGCAATTTCCAATGCCGAATTCGACGCTTTCGACCGAAATCTTGTAATGTCTTTAATAGCCCTCCAAATTTGTTGAATCTCTTTAATCGATAGTTTCGTTTGATTCAGCAAGATGAAATGTTTTCCCAAATCTTCCTCATTAAACAAGACATAACAATCGGCCACAATGCTCTGATCCCTGCCGGCACGACCGGCCTCCTGAATGTAGTTTTCGAGCGAATCGGAAATCTCGTAATGAATCACCATGCCGACATCCTTTTTATCCACCCCCATACCAAAAGCTGAGGTTGCCACCATCAATTGCACTTCACCAGCCATAAAGGCATTCTGGTTGATTGTCTTTTCCTGCACGTCCATTTTACCGTGATAGGGTTTGGCGCTGAATCCGTCTTTGGTTAACCTTTCGGCAAGCAAATAAGCTTTTCTTGTTCTTGAAACATAGATAATCGTCGGACAATTCTTTTCTTCAATCAGGTCGCGAAGTTTCTGGTATTTTTCCTCCTCGTCGCCTTCTTCAAAAACCTTGTACTGAAGATTGGTTCTTGATACTTTCGAAGTGAAAAGCTCCAGTTCAATATCTAACTTTTCTCTGAAATAGGAAAGAATATCCTCAATAACCTTTTGCTTGGCAGTGGCGGTAAAACACGAAACCGGGATTCCGTCCGTCAGGTTTTTCTTTTCCTGAATATTTTTGATAAAATCGCCGATGTATAAATAATCGACCCTGAAATCCTGTCCCCAGGACGAGAAACAATGCGCCTCATCAATCACGAAACGGGCAATCTTCCTACCTAAAATCAACTTCTCAATGGATTTGGAACGGAGTGATTCCGGGGCAATATAGAGCAGGGAAGCCGAACCATCTTCCACCCTTTCGAACGACTTGGCTCTTTCAATCGGATCCAGCATCCCGTTGATGGTCACCGCATCGGTAATGCCTATTTTCTCTAAGTTATCCACCTGATCCTTCATGAGCGATTGCAAGGGCGATATAACCACCGTGAGTCCTTTTGAGTTTTCACCACTCATCAGGGCAGGTACCTGAAAAGTAATAGATTTACCTCCACCCGTTGGGAAAACAGCCAACAAAGACTTATTATTAACCGCCGCTTTGGCAGCCTTTTCCTGCAAAGGTTCACCGCCGTAAGTCCGATAACTGTCGAAACCAAAGAAACGTTTCAGTCCTTTACGCACATCAAGCGCATTGTTGCAATAGCTGCAACCCGTTACACAAGGTTTATTGCGTAGCCGGAACATGATTCGTTCCACCTCCGGATAATTTTTCAGCACCCAGGGTGGTGTGATGGAATGAATCTTTTTATGGTGAATAAAAGAATAAATCAGCGACAAGCAGTAAGCCAGTTCGACCGGTTTTTCGGCAATTAATTTCTCCAAATCAGCATGTTCACAAATCTCACTTTTAAACAGATGACGGATGATTCCTTCTGTATCGACACCAATGTAGCTGTAATTTATAAATCGAAAGAAGGAGCGAAATTCTCGTTGACCGTGCAGCAACAGGTAGAAAATCTGCTGAAGTTGTGCATCCAGCAAATTGAATGCAGCCACTTCATCATAGAATAAATCTTTGACTTTGATGGCATCGTTGAGTGGGTTGTTTAACTCATCAGTTTGAAGTTTATCATCCTTCAACAGGGCATGATAAGGCTTAGTCGGGAACAACAGCGGCGACAAATACAAGGTGTCCACAACCGCCTTTACACCGGCTTCCACCAAAATCTTCCCGATGTATTTGATGTCATGATTCAGGATATTATGACCGCATACAAAGTCCACCCCCTGCACAAACCTTGCAAAATCGCCCACCGAAGCCTGATGGAACAAACTGCCATCATACTTCACAGCCCCGATGTCGAGAATCTTTTGGTTCTTGGGGTCAATTTCGGTATCGATAAAAGCTATGGGAGACATGAAGATTTAATGTTCAGCCCCAAATATAAACAATACTTTTGAAAAACGGTATAATCTTACTTTATAAACTTCCGTTTTTCAACCTGTTCAAGAATCTGCATCTGCTGAATCGCTATTTTATTTAACCGTATCAATCTTTCCGACTGCGACAAACCTTCATTAATAAACACCGCATTAAGGTTTTCCATATTTGACAGGCAAATCAATTCATTAATGCCGGCATAATCCCTGATATTTCCTTTCAATTCAGGATTGTCCACACGCCACTGTTTAGCTGTTTTTCCAAAGAGTGCCACATTTAACACATCGGCTTCATTGGCATAAACGAAATTGATCTGTTCTTTGGTAAGCTCAGCCGGAATAAGGTGTTCTTTAACTGCATCTGTATGGATATGGTAGTTGATTCTGGCTAATTCCCGCTTTGCACTCCAGCCAAGCTGTTTTTGCTCTTCTTCTTTAAGACGCTGAAATTCTTTAATGAAGTATAATTCAAATTCAATAGAAATCCATGCTGCAAACTTAAAAGCAATATCTTTATGCGCAAACGTTCCGCCATACCGGCCTGATTTGGAAATTATTCCTTTAGCATTAGTGGAGTCTATCCATTTCTGCGGTGAAAGCGTAAAAGCATTTAACCCGGCTTTTTTTTTAAACCTATCGAATTCGATAGGTTTAAAATCAGGATTATAAAGTATTTCCCAAACTCCAAGATATTCGATAGTATTTCTGTTTCTCATCCAATTGCAAACAACAATAAACGGGTCAGTGCTTTTGTGTTTAGCAATATCAGTCAACGATATATAATCGTTGTCATTAATGGTGAGAATTGTTACATCTGTTTGTTTTACATTAATTTTAGCCATAAACATTCATATTAAAGGTTAGTTGAAGAGGTTGATAAAAATATAAAGCATCATTTAAAATTTCCCGTTCGTTAAATTGCAGAAACGAAGTTTGTGAACCCCATGTGAGCTTGTGAACTGTCAGCACGATTTCTGATGATTTCGGCTGCTGTTTGACCGGTAATAGCCCAATGTAATTTATTTTAAACAACAGCAAAAAATTCCTTTGTTACAGAAGCATTTACATCGTAATCGGCACTGCATTGGGCATATATATATCAGTTATTTTTTGATAGAAACGTCGCTCACTACTTCGAATATCACGTATGCGGGCTAACTGTTCATCAAAATAATCTTTTCCAAAGATATTGTTGGGGTTTTTCAACCGTTCATCGTCCATCGCGAATCCCTTGATGATAAACTCTTTCAGCACCTGAGTTGCCCATATTCTGAAATGGGTTGCCTGCACCGAATTGACCCGATAACCAACTGAGATGATGGCATCGAGATTATAGAACTTTGTAAGATAACTTTTTCCATCGGTAGCAGTATGTGCAATTTTTGCACATACTGAATCCTCCTGTAATTCACTTGAGTTGAATATATTTCTCAGATGTTTAGTAATTACGGATCTATCGACTCCAAACAACTCTGCTATCTTTTCTTGAGTAAGCCAAACAGTTTCGTTATGCAAAAATATCTCAACTCTCACCTTTCCATTCGGTGTAGTATAAAGTAAGAATTCGTTGAAAGTATCGTTTTTGGCAGGAATGGTTTTATTTTTCATTTTGAGAAATAGTTTTTATTTCGAACACAAGATTACGGTTAATGAAGTAGTATTTGATTTCATTTTGTGAAGCACAAATATACAGATTTTACGTAAAAAACACGGCGGAATCAAGAAAAATATGTCAGCTGTAGTGCATGCAAGCCTCCTCTTCCTATACGAGACGTCACCTTACCTAATCTCAACGTACCCCTCTACTCCATGTGGCACAACATCACTACCGCTACTGAGGTGCTTAGTGTAGTACTACACTATCACTTAGTGTACATGTGTACTAAGGCTTAGTGTAGGTGTGCACTATGGCTTAGTGCACTACTGCACTAAGCACCTCTGCACAGGCTACAACACACCAACACAGGGAGTATGCAGGCAACGCCACATTACCCTAAGGTGACTCATCCATAACGGTATGTTGTCTGGATGAATAGCTAAGCGTGTTATTAATGATTCGTGATGGATTTCTTGGGTCTCAACCGGCTTCTGAAAATCTGCGTTTGAGCATATCGCGTGCGCATGCTTTCCCTGATTTTAATCCGCTCATCCTGAGGCAGGAGGATGATGTCGTGACATTGCTCCGAGCAGCAACCGGCATGTTTCTCGGCGCACACGGGACATTGGATGAAGAGCAAATGACAATCGTCGTTGGCGCAATTGGTGTGGGTATCGCAGGGAGTGCCGCACTGGTGACAGCGGGCGATGATGTCGTCGGTAATGCGCTCGCCGAGTCGCTCGTCGAACACGAAGTTCTTACCCCTGAATTTGGAGTCGAGGTTTAGTTCTTTTATCTGACGGGCATATTCGATGATGCCACCATACAATTGGTTTACATCCTGAAAGCCTTTGTGTTTGAGGTAAGCGCTTGCTTTCTCGCAGCGTACGCCACCCGTGCAATACATCAAAATTTTGGCATCTTTCTTATCTTCGAGGACTTTCGTCACATATTCAATTTCTTCACGGAAGGTATCCACATCCGGACAAAGGGCATTTTCGAATCGACCAATCTCGCTTTCGTAATGGTTGCGCATATCCACCACGATGGTGCCTTCTTCCTGCAAGGCAGCATTGAACTCTTCGGCGGTCAGGTGCCGACCGACATTGGTCACATCGAAAGAGCCATCTTCGAGTCCATCCGCCACAATCTTCGGGCGGACTTTCATCTTCAGTTTCAGGAACGAAAGCGGGTCATCTTCCACCGCCCACTTCATAGGCATATCAACAAAATAAGGCGTATTATTCAGATAATTGATAAATTGCCCTACCTGAGGTTCAGGCACTGAAATCTGGGCATTGATGCCTTCTTTGGCAAGATAAACCCTGCCCAGCACACCCATTGCATACCAGTCGGCATAGAGGGTGTCCCTCAATTCATGGGGGTTGTCAATGATTACATAACGGTAAAACGAAACCGTTTTACGAGAAAAATTCTCGGCTTTGCGTTGCTTCAGGAGATCTTCCCTGCTGTAGATGTTGTGTAAATGCTTCATGTGGGCATAAACGCATTAGGATCAAAAATTGTTTATCAGAGCTAAAAATTACCTGCAC
>JAKIYP010000001.1 GCA_022708505.1 Bacteroidota bacterium | reverse complement strand
TTTTCGGGCTCGATGGGACGGCCCCAAAAGTTATTACCCGTTTTGTCCGAATGGAAACAGAGATTGCAGCAAAAAAAAATATCTTAACTTGCTGCTGAAATTGTCCTAATAATGGGGAGTACTATATTGTAAGGTGAATAAAATTTAAATTTAATTATTATGAAAAGAGGACTTGTTTTGATTTTGTTATCGGTCATTTATTTTGCAGCGAATTCGCAAATCGACAAGATGCGTGATTTGCTCGAAGATGTGCAGACTGAAATGCACGAGGATAAGTTTACCCTGCGTTTCTTTGACGCTCTTACAGGTGATGTGGTTTCGGATGGTGTAATCAATATCAGGGATGTTGGTGAGTTTACAACCGACCCAGGAGGTAAAATTCTTTTTGAGAAACAAGCGGATGGTATTTATTACTTTTCATTTTCTAAGAACGGATATATTACCGCGAATTATCGCTTTGAAGTTATTGCCAATACAATTTTTTATAATCGATTTACGGTATCTCCCAGAACTGAATTAGGGGCTGTGCGCATTGTGCTGGATTGGGATAGCAGTCCGTCGGATCTCGATTTACATCTGGTGAAAGAAGGTGCCTATCACATTTCTTATCACAAGATGCATAGTTCAGGAGATGGAGCAGCACGGCTCGACCGGGACGATACGAATGGGTACGGACCGGAAACAATTACCATTTACCGTGCTGATAAAAACGCGGTTTATACCTGTTACGTTCATGATTATACGAACACTAACAGGGCTTTATCCAACGCGCTTTCTAAATCAAAAGCTGTTGTAAGGGTTTATAACAACAACGAATTAACCAACACCTTTTATGTGCCTGTAGGAAAAACAGGAAATGGTTGGAATGTGTTCAAAATTAATAGGGGTGAGATTGAAGGTGGGTTTACCATCAGTAGTTTGAATTAATGATTTTTTGTTGCGAATGATCAGACTTAATAATAACGTTTTTAATTGGTTTTTCATAGCTTTATTCCTGTTGATTTTGGCCGGTTGCGCCTCAAAAAGATATGTGCGCCAGGCTGTTAAGTATGAACAGGCTGAGATGTACCGTCAGGCTGTGGATAATTATGTTTTTTCGCTTCGGAAGAAGTTTGAAAAAAATGATGATGCCCGAATCGGACTGATGCGTGCAGCGAAAAGATACGGTGACGAGCTGGAATCGAAAATCAACGATGCATATATGGCATTACAGGATAATCAGGTTGTGGCTTATTTCCTTGAATTGCAGAACCTGCAGCAAAAGACGGCGGAATTTAAGGTTGATTTTGATGTCAGTCATAAAGCCCGGGGACAATTTGACGAGGCGAAAATCCGCCATTTACGGGTAACCTATACAAAAGCACAGGAAGCGCTCGACAAAGAGCAGTTCAGTGAGGCAGAAAGGCTGTTTCAGGAGGTAATGAGCATTGACCGGAATTATGAACGTGCCATCGAGTTGCATGCTTTTGCCGTTTGTGAACCGATATACAGAGAGGGACGCAAGTATTTTGATGGCAGGTTGTATCGTTCCGCTTATTTTGCTTTTGGACGTTTGTTGAAAGTCAATCCGACATACAAAGATGCCGCGTCCCTGCAAAAAGAATCCCTGCAATATGCTGTGCTTACCATTGCCATTCAGCCATTTAAGCAGGCTTATGCTTACCCTTTTCTGGCCTCGGAAATTGAACAAATGACTAAACAGGAGTTTGCTAAACAAAACGATCCTTTGCTGAAGATAGTATCAACCGATTACACACGTCGTATGTTGGAGGAGCAACGACTTGCCCTGCAACATAATTTGCCATTCGATGCCAGTCTGGTGATTCCCATCAGGGTATTTTTGTCGGGTGATATCAAAAAATCGGTTTACTCCGTTTCGAAAATCAACAAAACGGAACGAAAGGCATTTCTGCGTTATACAGACAAAGACAGGCAGCAAAAATTCAGAAAGGTGTATTATCTCGAATGTTCACAAACAGCTCATGCAACGATTCAGTTCGGTTATGAGTTTATCCGGGTCGAAAATACCATTGTAGTTGCAGCGGATATAATTGAGAAAACATATTCAGACAAGGTTGTTTACGCGAGCAGTGAATATGACCAACGTGACTTGTTTCCCGGCGATTGGGGGGAGGGAAGGAGAGATACAATGTATACAGACCAGGCACGTTTGAATTCAATGAGGCAATTGTTTGATGCCCGGACGGTGTTGACCGAAAAAGCGTCATTTGAGCAAAACTTTGCATCGGTTGCTGCCATGGATATGTTTAAAAAAATCAGAGCTTATGATCCCGAGAAATAAATTTTCGATCAAGATCTCAGTTTATTGTTTCGTTTTGGTGCTGTTGATGCAAGGTGTCAATGTGCATGCATGCTTCAGGAAAAAAATAGTTCCTGATTGGGTGAATACCCAGCTTTCTGACCCGGAGTATTTTATTGGTATTGGTTCTGCACCCATCTATAAAAAACAAAACACCCATGTCGAAAGAGCCCGTAAGGATGCGCTTAACGAACTGGCATCCGAGATATCGGTACAACTTTTTTCTTCCAATGTATTGGTGACATTGGTAAGAGATGATAAAATAAAAGATGAATTCAACTCGCTGATTCGTTCGCGGGTTTCCACCGAACTGGATGGATATGAGTTGGTGGCAACCTATGCCGATAAGAAAAACTACTGGGTGTACTACCGCTTATCGAAAAGGAAATATTATGAACAGCAACAACTGAAGCGACAGGCGGCAGTGCAGAATGCGGCATCTTATTTTAAACTTGCAACAGATGCTGAAAAAAATAGAGATTTGAAACAGGCGTTGGTAAATTATGCCAAAACGGTTGATGCTGTTAAACTCTATCTGAATGAGACTATTGTCGTGTCAATCGACAACAAGGAACAAAATCTGGTTGTCCAGTCCTTTTCGCGGCTGAATGCTATATTATCTTCGCTGAAGATTGAACCATCGCATCCTGAAATTCAGGTGATCTCATCCGGAGAAATTAACCGTGATAAGCTCACTTTTCGCCTGATGGATGAAAAAGGCAAGCCTGTTTCAGGATTTCCATTGTTGGCGCACTATTCTGAAAGAGCTATTCAACCTGCAATCGTGATTACGGATGAAAAGGGTCAGGCTCAGTTTTCAATTGGTAAAACCCGTTCTTTGAATAAAGAGGAGACTTTTAGGGTGATGCCGGATATAAATACAATGCTGGTTGAGTCGTCCGCCGATTTCGTGGTTCGCAGGGCCATCCTCGATATTTCTCTCAATACACTTACCATACCTGTTTACATTTCTAAGCCGACAATCAGGTTTGAAATAAAGGAAAGCAATGCAGGTGTTGAAATATCAGATGGGATGGTTAGAAAAACGTTTGTCAATCTGAGTAAATCAAAAGGATATGCATCTGAGAATAACAGCGAGGATTTTGTTTGCGTTGTTGAAACAGAAACTAAACAGCAAAGTTTCGCTAACGGTATTTATACCAGCATACTAACGGGTACCATTGTTGTGACTGATACCAACAACAAAATTAAATATATTACAGAAATATCGCCGGTGAAAGGAATGCAACTGACTCCCGGGAAAGCGGGCATTGAAGCTTATAACGAATTTGTTAAACAGATCAACACCCGCTATTTCAGAGAGATAGAAGAGGCTATTTTAAAATAATTTACCAGGAGGTAATATAATCCCGTTGGTAAATTCTGATTCGTTGTGTTTGGTTACCTGATGTATAGGTTATTGAACCATTCACCTTATTTTCGGGGAACAACATGGTTGACACTGCTGCCATCGGGATAGAAGGTATGATGTACTCTACAACATGAACTCCTTTTCCTTTAATCGTTTGATTGACCGGAATGTCGATGACTATTCCGTTTTGCTTCCATTCCAGGGTAATGTTGGTGATGGTTGTCGGACTATCAAACTTGGATGAAAGTTCTATTTTGCAACTTGCATTTCTTACAACCTCATTGTCGATATCTCCACCGTTTATCCTGATCGTGCCAATCAGATTTAACTCAGCTTTATTTTCGTTGATGTCGAAGTAAAAGGTGTTTTCGGCTTTTTTCCCTTCAGGAATGTTGTAACTAATGAAAATTTTGTTATCAACATCTCCATAGCACTCATCATAGCGGTATTTCATTTCGCAAATTTCTGTGCCGGTTTTCCGGTCTTCAATAATTGCACAGGGTGCCTTGACAGTTGGACGGGAAGAATAGGTCACGATGCGATTGTCGATGTACAAAGCATAACGCAAAATGCCCAATGAGCTGTTTTCATTCCTGATTATGACAGAGCCAAGAAGTTGTAAAGCACGCTCGATTCCGATTTGTGCTTTTGTTTTGCGTTGATCTATAAAGTATTGTTGTAATCCGGTCAGTATAGATTTACATTCTCTTAATTCCTCGATTGATTTAAAGGTGTTAAGACGTTCCAGTGTTTTTTCTAATGTTTCTGTCAATTCCCTGTCTTTCATTTTGAAATCAGCTACCAATTTTTCCAGGTCCCACTGACTGAAAGGATACTTGATGAAATACTGATAATATACTGCTTTGGTATTTTTATCCTGCAGTTTTTCCCAATAAAAGTCACTCACGTTAACTTTCGAAATGCCGTGCAGGAAATCCTGAGTAGCCGATTGGGAAGTGATGACGCCTGAAAAACTCTGAAATTGTTTTGAGATATTCTCAGCCGTAACTTCAATAGTTCTCAATTCCGAACTTGAAACAATGTTATCTGCAACAGAGCTTACAATCTGGGCTTTAACCTGTAGCATGGCATTGTCCTGAGCCAGTTGAATATCACCTGCTTTTCCAATTCCAATAATGAAGCCCCGTTCCATCTCCATAATCCATCCCGGTTTCTTTCCGCTTTTCTCCAGTACCGATACTTGTGCAACTGCCGCTATCGATAGCAGGATGAAGCTTAAAAATATGATTCTTCTCATAGCGAGTTGTTTTTTAGTTTCAAAGCACAATATTTTTAAACCTGAAAAGATTGTCATTTATCATAAACCGAAGCATTTTTATTTCTTTAACCTTCGGAAATTCGCATACCAGCTCGGTATTTACTTCCGGAATGAGCGTGGCTTTTATGTAGTAATTGCTTTCCTTTTTTCCGACTTTCATTTGTTTTATCCGCAGTTCTTCTCCTTTTTCGTTGATGATGAATGTCTCGTAGATTCTGTAAAAATGTTGGTCGAAATCATCTTCGTTTCTACTTATCAGCTCAAAATAGACTGTTGTAATATCACCAATTAACCTGGCACTTTTATAGCGAATAAATACATTGTTGCCCAATTCTACCATGTCTTGGGTTTCAACTTCTTTCGCTTTTGCCTGTGCATCGTCAACGGGATGTTCTGTAGGGATGATAACCGGCATGTTACGTGCAATTTCTTCAGCAGCCAGGTTAGCTTTATCGAAGCATTCGCGGGATACGGGAGGAACCGAATTCAATAAATCGAGTGCATCGCTCCATCTTCGTTGTGCAGCAAGGCTTTTAGCGCGTGAAATAGCCAGGTCGCAGTGGGTGTTGTAATATCCAATGATTTCTGTTTTGGCTTTTTCCATCATTACCTTGTATTTGCCGGCTCTGTCGGGTATCTGCTGAAAAGCAGCATTATAGGCTACCTGTTCTGTTCTGCCCACACCTGCCACTTCGTGAGCAGCACTGGCATAAACATTCCCGGTGTAGAAATCGGCTACATTAAAAATCACTTCCAGTCGCAATGCATACATAGCAGGACTTGTTGCTGTAACTTCACTTTTAATCACCGAAATTTGCGGGTAAATAATGAAGATGTTGCTGCCTTCCAGGGCACTCATGCCATTCAGACTTACGATATTCTTCATCTTATTCTTCAGAATATTCAATGAGGCCTGAGGGTAATTGTTCAATTCAGGAGATAAGGTGGGTGCAATGGCGATGCGTTTGAAGTCATCGCTTTGTGCAGCACTGTTCTGCCCAAATGAGTGGGGTATACTAACTGCAATTATGAGTAGCAATATCAATCGTTTGATGAGATTTTTCATGTTTATCGATTTTAATTATTTTTCTCCGATGATTAACCAACATTCACCCAATCCGCGTTGATATATTTTAGTTTCAATATTGAAAGGGGCGTTGGCGAGATACCTGCTTAAATTTGATACAAAACGACGTGTATCCATCGCCATTTCCCTGCCACTGGAGCTTTTATACATCATAGGAATACGAACCTGTTCCATCTTCAGCACATTTTCAGTAGCATCGCTGGTTGAAAATCTTCCTGATACCGTATTTTCCGCCATCCAGTTTTCAATGTGTATTGAAAGCATATCAGTAGTTCCATTTACATCGAAATCTTCTTCCAGATCCACTGGAGCTCCTGTCCAGACACGCACAACTACCGTTACTTCACGACCGTTGGTAAACATGTCTTCAAAATGTTTACTTAACTGACCGTTGAAAGCATCCATGTGACTTAATACAGCTTCTTCCAGCAGTAAATCAGCTGTTGCAAATGAAGATGGAGCTCCCACACCGGCAGCAGCAGCAACTTGTTTGTTTGAGTAAGCATCTAATCCCCTTAGATTGAATGTGATAATCTGACTTGGTCCCTGCCGTTTGATTGTGTAATCCAAATCCATGATGATATCTGCCTTTGCGGTTCTTCTCAGGATGTCTATCGGCGATTCACTGATGGCGGCGCCGGAAGATTTAGAAGCCATCATAGCCAACTCGGCACTTTCAGTTTCAATGCTTTTGAGTGTTTGTTCCAAATCTTTAAGCGGAAATCCACGGTCCGACATGATGCTTCCCATTTTGGTAATCACTAAGCGTATCTGACTGTCTTCCTGCATGGCTTTCTTGAAATCAGGAATTTTTTGTTCGCTTCCGTTCAGATTGACGGTTGTAAAATATCCCTTGCTGATACAAAACGCATCGCTGGGAACAACCATGATGGTTGGTTTCTTTGCCTGTCCCGAAACAGAAGCACAAATAATGGTAATCACAAATAAAATAAGTGTTTTTTTCATGGTGTATTGCTTTATAAGTTATTATTTACAAGTGTTTAAAAACCAGCATCAAGTCGTCTGGCTATTCCTTGTTCTTCCAGGTATTTTCTTAGTGCGTCAAAATTCACAGAAGCATATATGGCTACTTTGAATCCTTTATCAGTCTTTATTCTGTCAGCTCCACTGGGAACTCCATCGGCTGTCAGGTTAATAAATCCGAGATACATTCCCCCGGCTTTGAAAAATTCATCAAAAAAAGTCTGGTTTTTTTCGTAGCCATCGACACCTAAAATAGGCGGAGTAGGCGCAGCTCCGTTACCACCGGGAACGCCTTTGAAAATTACAGCTGCAACGGCATCTCTTTTGGCATTGTGTGCTGCTATTTCAGCTGTTTTGCCATAACTCCATACCTTGATGGCTTTGGTGCCGTCCTGACCCACACCCAGACACATCACTTCGTAGCTGTACTGACTGTGGTAAATGGCTTTTAAATCCTTGCGGGATTGCCCGTTAATTGAAGTTAATACAACAATGGAAAGTACAATTAATATAATGTTTTTAGTGTTCATATAAAAGATTTAAATGTTTAGAATTCATATCTTAATCCAAATTCCAAATTGGCGCCTGTTCGCCCATCAAAATAATAGTCATAAGAATAAGGATAGGTTCCTGTTATTTCACCGTCATATTTTTCATAAGCAGTACCTAATAATCCATAAATATTCAAGGTTGCCACTAATTGAAGATTGTATAAGATATTGGCTGTAAAGTATGTGCCAATATTTAAAAAGTCAGCATTAATGGTGTACCCCTCAGGATATGACATGGGAGTTGCACTTTCAGAACCGTACGCTATAAATGGTGCTATGGAAAAATTTCTCATAAAATAAAAACCTTTTGAAATACCTAATTGGACCCTGGTGAATGTGGTTTCATCGAATGTAGTATAATCCTTGGCGTCAAATGCTACAGAACCAAACACTTTCAATTGGGTTACTTTTATTAAATTTTCGATTCCCGGTAACATGCGAGAAATAGTTGCCAGATTTCCCTCGGCTTTCATGTAAAATCCACCCAAAGCACCTCCACCAGCACCCATCGAAAGCCCAACACCATAGTCATTGCGTTGTTGCATGGTCATACCCGGTTCTAATCTTTTGCCAGCAGTCTGATAGAATTTGGACATCGGAATATTTGAGGCAGTCGCAACAACAGAATTGTTTTCAACTTTCTTTACGAGTATAACTCCTTGTCTTTTTGATTTGATTTCTCCTTTTGAATTCATGATGTTTTCGAGTACGAAGAAACGCTGATCAACTCCAATACCTTCTTTTGTTCCGATTTTTGCTTGTAAGGGCTTTCTGGTCTGAAGGGCTGTTTTTACCCGGAAAGGTTCGTATTTTGTTTCAAATTCATATAATGAGGCTTTAATACCACTATTAACTAACCTGGCAAAGAGTTGTTCCCTTGTTAATTGCACAGGTAATCCTGTGTTTGGATTCGGATTGTCCTGTGTTCCCTCGGCTTCGTTTGCAACTTCCATAACAAAACTGAAACTGAAGTTTGCATTGTCGAACAATTCCTTTTTTTGTGTTCTGACTGCCGGGTCGTCATCAGCATAAATCCACATGTCATTGAATAGCAAATCCACATAGGCAGGGTCAATCTTGAATAAATAGGAAACCGAACTTCCTTTCCATCCGTTTTTGGTACGTTCAACAGGTTTGTATTGCGTATTATTGGCCTTTGCATAATTGTAATTTGCAGCATCCTGTTTGTCGTAATACTCCTTCATGGTAATTACATCTTTAAACTCAATTACCTGTATGTAACTGTTGTTTACCAATGCCTGTCCCGCATCTTTTATTTTGTTCATTCCAATTTTGGAAGCAGAAGCTTTAATCATGTCGTCGGCAGTTGCATTATACATACCTCTTTCAGCAATCAGCGACATGTTGAAATCGCCCTCTGCAGAACGTGAAAACCAGGTTGAAAGAATTTGATTGCCCAATTTAGATTGATTAATCGTTGATAAAATTTCATCTTTACCAGATGCCGATTTAATACATTTGGTTAATACCGTATTGTCATCAAATTTCTCAGGGATGATAATATTATCGGTAGCTTGTTTAATGTCGGAAATATAGGTACAATTGTTATCAAGAATCACAATCGTAAGTGCGTTCCGGTTGTAAGTAGAGGGAATTAATCCCCTTTCAAGTGACTTAGGAACATCATTCTGGGCATTCAGACTACATGCAAGGATCGTTGCAGAGAGGAGCAGGAGGTGTTTTTTCATAACCGTAAAATATTTAAGGTGTTTAAATTCAGAATCAGAGATACAAACAAACTGAAGGTAATCAAACAGTGATAAAAGAAAAATGAAAATATAACTGTAAAATCAGTTGGTAATTTATTCACTTATTATTAACACAACAAAAATATAATAATAATTAAAAATACAAAATAGATATTGAAAAATATTCGTGAATTATCTCCATATTTGTACAAATAATATATATATTTGTACGCTTGATTTGGTTGTTAGAACTGTTTCTTAATAAAATGTATATTCTTTTCATTCAGCAAAATACAGACTGGTGACGCAATTTGTTCCAGTCGCGATGGTTTTCAATCCAGATATACAAGAGTTTTAATTTATTAAGTTAATATTATGAAAACAAGTATTGTTTATTTATCAGCACTTTTGATGCTGTTTAGTGGTGCTTTATTTGCCCAGACTTTTGAAGAGTATAAAAGACAACAGCAAGCTGAAATGCAAAAGTTTGCCGAAAAACAACTTGAAGGGATGGCAAAGTTACAGAAAGAATATGCTGATTATGTTGCTATGCGTGATCAGGAATGGACAGATTACCTGAAAAAAGAATGGGAGAATTACCAGGCTTTTGCAGGCAACAAAGTACCTGAGCGACCAAAACCCAAAGAATCTCCAATATATTCTCAAACATCTGCTGAAACATCTGCAATAGCATTAAAAACCATTGCCCCGGAAAGAAATACCATGTTAAGTCTTCCACCGCAAGTGGAGCCAATTCGTAAACCTGTGGGTGATGAAAGAAATATGCGGATAGCTTCTTTTCCGTTTTATGGAAGACAGGTTATCGTACCATACGACCAAAAACTATCGCAATGTGTTTTTCCATCGGTAAATCAACAATCAATCGCTGCTTTCTGGGAGAATGCCAGCAACACAGAATACACCCCAACTATTGACAACTTGTTGCAAACGAAGGTAGATATGAATATCAATGATTTTGGATATTTAATGATAACCAATGAATTTGCTAAGAATTTATATCCTGGTAATGAAAATCTTTCCAGGTTGCTGACTTGGTTTATCTTGGTTCGTTCTGGTTATGGAGTTCGTGTTGCATACCAGGATCGTGATGTAGCATTATTACTGCCCTCATTGCAGGAAATATATCAGTTAAGTTACCTCAATTTAGGCGGATTAAATTATTATGTGTATCCAAAACTGGGTTCCGGTAGTTATTATACTTATGATAAGGATTATTTAAAAACAGGTCGGCAAATCGATTTCAATATTATGTCACCTGTAACTTTTGCAGGTAGGAAAGTTGATAAAAAGATTTCATTCAAATTTGAAGATCGGGATTATAATATTGGCGTGAGTTATGACCCGGATTTAGTTGAGTTCTATAAAAATTACCCTTTGGTTGATTTAGGTGTTTATTTTAATGCTGCAGCATCTGTGCAGGCAAAAGAATCCCTTGCTAATGCCATTTTGCCTATTGTATCTCAAATGGATGAGAAAAGGGCTGTTGCGTTTATCCTGCAATTTGTACAGACCGCTTTCCCGTATAAAACAGACCCGGAACAGTTTGGTCGGGAGAAATTTTTCTTTGCAGATGAAATGTTATATTATCCATATTCTGACTGTGAAGATCGTTCGGTGTTATTTACATATCTCGTGCGTGAAACATTGGGATTGAAGGTTGTTGGTTTGGAATATCCCGACCATGTCGCAGCGGCAGTGGCCTTTACAGTTCCTGTCTCCGGAGATTATTTTGAATTTGGGAATGCAAAATATTTTGTAACTGATCCGACCTATATCAATGCACCGGTTGGCTTGAGTATGCCGCAATATAAAACTGTATCGCCGGTGATTTGTAAGGTCGAAAACAGAAATGCAGATGATCTGGCAATTGATAAACAATGGGAAATTGCTCAGAAATCAGGCTTATACAAGGGCAGTATTCGAAAGAATGGTAAATTGCTGGGTGACGGTAGTAGTTTACTGACGGGCTATTTTGCTGAGTCTGCTGCACTTGGAGGAATCAATCTGATGGGGGCATCACAGGCTCATAGTTGTTTTGTGGCAAAAATGAACCGTGTTGGGCAACCTGTTTGGGCAAAATCAATCATGTCGAATGGTGGTAATGCAGTTGGTATGTCAGTTGAGACAACCCCATCTGGTAATATTGTTGTGGCAGGTGTATTTACAGGCAGCATTCGTCTTGAAGGTAAAAGTATTTCATCAGCTCAGGATAAAGCCGATTTGTTTGTGGCTGCCTATTCACCTTCCGGATCGCTGCTTTGGTTAAACAAAGGTGGACTGGAAGTTTTACCTGATTCATTTTCTACTGCTTTCTCAATTGTTTTCAATAATAATGGTGTGAGAGAAAGTCTTAAACATGCAGCAAATCAATTGGCTGAAATGGATCAGGGATTGTATGTCGACGAGAGAGGTGTCATATATTATAATGGTATGACTAACAATGCACTGGCACTTGCCGGGAATGAGAAGTCGGTTGCTTTTGCTTCTGCAGCTTCGTTGGATGTAGTCGAATTGCTTGAACAGGAAACCAGGAAGTTTATCGAAAAACAGACTGAGAAGTCGATGGCCGGACTCATGGCAGGCATCAGGTTAGTAAGGTTTATGGGGGTTAGTCTTACCGGTGAAAAAATCAGAGAAGCCATCAATCGCAGTAATCCGAATTTTAAGAATTCTTGTCCGAATATTTATAAAAATCTGGGTAAAATTAATTTTGTGAAAAACTCAAAAGGGGTTATTTCCATTCAGACTGATGGTGGTAGTGACATCTCGTTCGATAAAGTGAAAATTACCAATAACAGTACAATCTCCATTTCAGAATTGCAAAACGGCGATTATAAAATTGATGTTTTGTCAGGCATTAAAGTGGGTAAATTGGTAGTTTGGTATGGATTGAACTACATTAGAATGTTTGCAAAAAAAGGAGATTTGTTATTTGATTATTCTCCTGACAATTCTCAGGTGACAGTGAATGTCCAAAAAGATATTCTAAATTGAGAACAAAAAGTCTCGAAAATATCAGAAATTTTACTTTCTATTTATGTTTTTTTTCAAAACTTTTTTGAGAATTCAAAATTAATAGTATCTTTGCACCGCTTTAGAAGTAAAGATCTTGATGTAAAATATCGGGCGTTTAGCTCAGCTGGTTCAGAGCATCTGCCTTACAAGCAGAGGGTCGGCGGTTCGAATCCGTCAACGCCCACATCAAATCGATATTATTATAAAACACACAACTTTTTCGGGCGTTTAGCTCAGCTGGTTCAGAGCATCTGCCTTACAAGCAGAGGGTCGGCGGTTCGAATCCGTCAACGCCCACTTGAAAAAACCGACATATAGTCGGTTTTTGTCGTTTATAAACCTTCCTTAAAGAGCAACATAGTTCATCGCCATAGAGCAACGTTGCTCTTTGCAAGTGAACAATGTAGCTCAACAACATCGAATGCAGTTGCTCTATCATCCTGAGCGATGTTGCTTTTCCTCCCCGAATGTAATTGCACAATAGCTCAATAAGCCCTTTGTAACATCAAAATGCGCTACTTGTTGCACCAATTTGTAAGGCTTGTAGCATCAATTTGCTTACCGTGTTTTATCGTTTACAAGGTAATGCTATGTTTAATACCATGTAAGATTCATCTTAAAAAATGGATTTTGAACACCTTTAAACTATTTTTCTTAGCTTTGAAAAACCTAAAGCCCTATCTTAGTCTCTCTGTCTCTGAGATTGGAGACAAAGAAAGAGAAGCTGTTATCAATTGATTGTTAGATAAAAATACTTTAGACAAGATTACGCCTCTTTTTGTCTTTGTATGAATTCAACATGAAAAACCTTAACATTTTGTTAGGTTTTTTTTTTATATATTTGCGGTGGTGAAATTAGAGTTGATTTTTTGAGACACTTAAAATTTGATGATGTGCTTTGGAATAGATGAAAGGTGCATAATGTATATGGTGATTGTGAAATGATATGTGTTATATTATTGGGGTTGAGGTGAGGGTGTGTATGAGTTAGGTGCATGTGTAAAAAATAAAGAAAAGACAAATGCTAAATGACAGAGAAATAGAAATTGCCGATTTGTTGCTCAAACACATGAGAAACAAGAATGGAAAATTTAATACTAATAACACTGAAGAGTATCTCTCTGAGAAAGGGTTTGATGTAAGAGAAATAAGATTAGTCATGTCTTATTTAATTAAACACTACAAATTGGTTGAATATTATTCTGTTGATCTTTACGGAAATACAGAATTTCATATCAGGATTACGCCAGAAGGGAATAAAGCAATAAAATTGGGAATAGCGAAATACATTAAGAAGAAAGAAAAAAACTACAATAAAATTGCAATAACTATTTCCATTTTCGCTTTAAGTCTTACTGCCATTGACCCAGGGATAAAATTAATGAATACTGTGTTCTCCAAAAGCGAAATTGAGAAAAAAGATTACAACGTGAATTATAGAAATTATTATACTGACTCTATTATTAAGCAAGTTCTCACTAATGAGGCTTTTGTAGAACAATTGAAAGTTACGTTAATACACGATTCAATATTCTTGAATAGATTAAACCAAAAAACTATTGATAAACTAACACCAGCACCTAACATGCACTAAGCGACAAACCCGATTGGGTTTGTCGCTTAGTGCCGTCCATGACACACAAGCATAAAAACCAAATTCGTTAACTCAAGGCGGTTGAATTAATGACAAATATGCCGTATATTTGTCCGAAATTTACCGAATATATCAGACAGATAATTTGTGCAAAATATGGAAGACAGTATTTCACAAACAATAAGAGAACAGATAAAGCGCATCAAGGCTGGTGAATTGTTTACAATCAGTGATTTTGAGAGTGTGAACAATGATAATCTTGTAACACGGACACTATCACGTTTGCAGAACGAAGGGACAATTATTCGCGTGGCGACAGGCATTTATATGAACCCCAAAAAAACACAATTCGGTATTTTGTATCCCACATTAGACCAAATTGCCCAAAAGATTGCTGAACGTGACAAAGCGCAAATTATGCCAACAGGCGATACAGCATTAAACATCTTGGGGTTTTCGACACAAGTACCGATGAATGCTGTCTATATTACAAATGGAGCAAAACGAAAAGTAAAAGTTGGAGAAAGAAATATTATTTTTAAAAATGCTGTTCAAAAAAACTTTCAATTTAAAGGTAAACTTTTGCCATTAATAATCATAGCTTTGAAAGAACTTGGTGAAAATCGAGTTACAAACGAAATTAGGAATAAAATATTTAATCTTATTTCAGAAAGTAGTGTAAACGAAAAAGCGACAATGATGCACGATTTATACCTATCCCCTGTGTGGATTAAGGAATTACTTTTACCAATCATTAAAACGACGACAAAATGAGCATTTGGTTTCAATACAATAATGATGAAAAACTTGTAATGCTTCAACAGACAGCAGCTGCAAGGAATATTGTTGAACAAGCTGTTGAAAAAGATTGGTGGGTAGGGTAAGTGTTGTTCTGATGGCTTTGTCAAAAACATCGTGGGGTAATTTTTTACAATTCAAAGGTGGAACTTCTTTAAGTAAGGCGTGGGGGCTAATTAATCGTTTTAGTGAAGATATTGACTTGGCAATAAGTCGCACATTCTTTGGTTTGCCAGAAGAGACTAAAAAACAGCGTACAGAAATCCGTCGAAAAACATTTCATTATATTGAAGATACACTAATAGATGAATTAAACGAATTCTTAATTTCTAATGGTATAACTGATTATGAGATAAAACTTGTTACAGAGAATAGTAGCGAAATGATTACAACTGTTGAAGTAAAATACAAAAGTATTCTCACCACAGAAATTGATTATATTTTGCCTGTTGTGAAAATTGAATTTAGTGCAATGTCGCTCGATGAGCCGTATTTAAAACAAGAAATTGCAACACTCATTAATTCCCAATATCCGGAAATAGACAACGAAATTAAATGTATGTTTAAGTCCGTATTGCCAGAACGCACTTTTTTAGAGAAGATATTCTTATTGCACGAAGAATATCAAAAAGATAATCCACGCACAGAAAGAATGTCGAGACATCTATACGATTTAGAAAAAATAATGGACAGTCCGTATTCAGAATTAGCATTGCAAAATACGGAATTATATAAAACCATAATCAAACATCGACAAAAATTCAGTAGTATTCAAAATATGGATTATCGGACGCATTATCCTGACACTATACAAATTTGTCCTCCTGTAAAGTTACGCAACGATTGGAAAAAGGATTACGAAAACTTACGAGAAAGTTTTATCTACGACAAATCAAAAAAAACATTCGAAGAATTGATTACAAGAATATCGGAACTGACTGACATAATAAGAAAAATAAATATAAAAATAGATGAATAAAATAAAAAGGTAACTTCGAAATGCGTTAATCACGGCCGATAAAACAGGTTATTCTACGGCTACTATAAAAAGACATATTCAAGAACTAAAAAAATCAGGTATCATTGAACGGGTCGGAAGTGACAAAACAGGTAACTGGAGAATTTCTGAATTTTAACAATGGTTGACAAGCCAAAAGGACTCAATCTTTGTTGAAACAAGCGGAATTGATTGCAAACGAGTTGACCAACTAATCTTTTTTCTTATTTTTGCACATTATTTACTAAAAATCAATGAAGAAAGTAAGAGTAAGATTTGCCCCGAGTCCGACCGGACCGCTCCACATCGGGGGTGTGAGAACCGCGTTATATAATTACCTGTTTGCTAAAAAACATGGTGGCGATATGCTGCTGCGTATCGAGGATACCGATTCTTCCCGTTTTGTGCTGGGTGCAGAGGATTATATTGTAGAAGCGTTGAACTGGCTGGGTATTCATATTGATGAAGGGGTAGGGGCTGAAAAACCGGGGACTCATGCTCCTTATCGCCAGAGTGAAAGGAAATCTATTTACAGACAATATGTTGATCAGTTGCTGGATGCGGGACTGGCGTATATCGCTTTCGATACACCGACTGAATTGGAGACAAAAAGAGCGGAAATTCCTAATTTTCAGTATGATGCAACAACACGCGGGTTGATGAAGAACTCGCTTACGTTGCCGGTAGATGAGGTTAATAATCGCATTGCTTCGGGTGAACAGTATGTGGTGCGTATCAAAATTGAACCGAATCAGGAAATTATGGTTCAGGATTTAATCCGGGGTGAAGTGCTTATCAATTCTTCAGTTATCGATGATAAGGTGTTGTTTAAATCATCCGATGGGTTGCCGACTTATCACATGGCCAATGTGGTGGACGATTACCTGATGGAAATCTCGCATGTGATTCGCGGTGAAGAATGGTTGCCGTCGGCTCCGCTGCACGTGTTGCTGTACCAATATTTGGGTTGGGAAGCGAATATGCCTCAATTTGCCCACCTGCCTTTGTTGCTGAAACCCGACGGAAATGGCAAACTCAGCAAAAGAGATGGCGACCGGCTGGGCTTTCCGGTTTTCCCGCTGGAATGGAACGATCCCAAGTCGGGTACAGTATCTTCCGGTTACCGGGAATCGGGTTACTTCCCCGAAGCCGTGGTGAATTTCCTGGCTTTGCTGGGTTGGAATGCCGGAACGGAACAGGAGATTTTCTCCATGGATGAATTGATTGAGTTGTTTTCGCTGGACCGCGTAAGCAAGAGCGGAGCAAAATTCGATTATGAAAAAGGAAAATGGTTCAATCATCAGTATTTGCAGATGAAACCACTGGAAGAAATAACGGATTTATTCCAGCACTTGCTGATTGAAAAAGATATTATTGAGGATTCAGAAAAGGTAAAACGAATTGTGGGATTGGTACGGGAAAGAGCCAATTTCGTGCAGGAAATCTGGGAGCAGTCGTCCTTCTTTTTTCAGGCTCCTGAAGAATATTGTGAAACGGCCATTAAGAAACGCTGGAAAGCTGAGTCCCCAAATCACATACTGGGTTTGATGGATTTGCTCGAAAAAACAGAGGACTTTTCAGCAGCCAATACCGAATATGTGGTTAAAAACTGGATGGAAGAAAAGGGTTATGGCATGGGGGCTGTGATGAATGCTTTCCGGCTTTGCATCGTAGGAGAGTCGAAAGGTCCGCACATGTTTGATATCATCGACATCATCGGAAAAGAAGAAACACTGACCAGGTTAAGAAAAGCCCTGGACGTTATCGGAAAATAAGTTACGTTATCTGATCGCCGTTTCATGAAGAAAGCGCTGATTATTACATATTACTGGATTCCCAGTGGCGGCTCAGGCGTGCAACGGTGGGTGAAGTTTGTCAAGTATCTGCGTGATTTTGGTTGGGAGCCTGTAATCTACGCTCCTGAAAATGCAGATTATCCGGTAGTTGATGCAAGTTTTGAAAAGGACTTGCCAGCGGATATTACGGTTATTCGTCGCCCGATTTGGGAGCCCTACGCGCTGTACCGTAAATTTACAGGTAAAAAAGACAAATCCATACAAGCGGGATTTGTAACGGATGCAAAGCAGGAAAACTGGAAAGATAAGTTATCTATTTGGCTGCGTGGTAATTTATTTATACCCGACCCCCGGGTGTGTTGGGTAAGTCCCTCTGTTCGCTTTCTGAAAAAATACCTGAGCACCAATCCTGTTGATGTTATCATCACGACTGGCCCGCCGCATTCGGTTCATTTAATCGGTCGCCGGTTGAAAAAGCAATTCCCGGCACTGCCCTGGATAGCGGATTTCAGGGATCCGTGGACCGGTATCTTTTATTATAAAGATTTGAAGTTAAGTCTTCCGGTAGATTTTCGTCATCGACAGTTAGAGAAAAAAACAATAGCGGAAGCCGATTTGACTTTAGTTGTCTCGGAGCACATGCAGCAGGAATTCTCGCGATATCGGTATCAGCAACTTGCTGTTGTTGCCAACGGATATGATGAGGAAGATTTTGTACAGGAGGCAGTTAAACCGGATGAACAGTTTGTGATTACACATACCGGACTGCTGACTGAAAAGCAAAATCCACAGGTGCTCTGGAAAATATTACAGGAAATTGCTCTCGAAAATGCAGATTTCAGAAAGGATTTACGAATACGGTTGACCGGAAGCGTGGATGGTTCAGTGCTTAACGACATCAAAGCAAGCGATTTGGAAGCTAATCTGGAATTATCAGCTTATGTGCCACATCACGAGGCGATAAGATTGCAACGCGGTTCACAGTTGTTGTTACTTTGTCTGGTACAGAATCCGGATACTAAATCCATTGTTACCGGCAAATTGTTTGAGTATTTGCAGTCTGGTCGGCCAGTTGTCGGTATCGGTTACACAGATGGCGATGCAGCAGCAATTTTAAAACAAACCAATGCCGGTGTAATGTTTGATTTCTCAGATGCTGTGTTGTTAAAAGAAAAAATACAGGCTTATTATCAGCAATATAAAGCCGGAACTTTGTCTGTTGATGCAGATAGAGAAGTCATCAGTCAATTCAGCAGAAGAAAACTGACCGGAAAACTGACCGGGCTATTGGATCAGCTTTATCAGAAATCACAACCTGTTAATCCTGTCTAACCAAATTATACGCAGATGAAGAGAATCATAACCATCGTAGGCGCTCGTCCGCAATTCGTAAAAGCAGCGACATTAAGTCGCCAGTTTACGCTTTGCGGTATTGAAGAGCAGATTATACATACGGGGCAACATTTCGATACCAATATGTCGGACGTGTTTTTTGAAGAAATGGAAATTCCCAGACCTGCTTATCAGTTAGACATTCACGGTGTTTCTCATGGGGCTATGACCGGCAGGATGCTGGAAGGAATTGAGCAGATTCTGTTGAAAGAAAAACCGGAGGGCGTGTTGGTGTATGGTGATACGAATTCGACCTTAGCCGGAGCATTGGCAGCGGTTAAACTACATATTCCCGTGATACATGTCGAAGCCGGTTTACGTTCGTTTAACATGACGATGCCGGAAGAAATCAACCGTATCCTCACCGACAGGATTTCCAGCCTGTTGTTATGTCCAACCGAAACAGCAGTTCATAACCTGAAACGCGAAGGTTTCGATAACTATACCGCGCAAATCGTAAAGAATGGCGATGTGATGCAGGATGCCGCTATGTATTACGCACAAAAGGCTCAGGAGAAATCACAGATTATCGGTCAGCTTGGCTTAACTGATTTTGTGCTGGCGACGATTCACCGGCAGGAAAATACCGACGATCCGGTTAAATTGCAGGGAATTATTTCTGGTCTGAATCTGATAAACAAAGAGATTCAGGTGGTAGTTCCCCTACATCCCCGTACCCGTAACATCCTGCAACAAATGAATCTGAAACCGGCATTTACCATCATCGACCCGGTAGGATATTTTGATATGATCATGCTGCTAAAACATTGCAAGTTGGTTGTGACTGATAGTGGGGGCGTGCAGAAAGAAGCCTTTTTCTTCGGGAGGCATTGCATCACCTTACGCGAGCAAACCGAGTGGGTGGAATTAGTAGAACATGGATTTAACCGGATTGTCGGGACTAATATCGATTTATTGCTGGATGCGTTTCGGTATTTCAGTAATAAACAGTCGGATTTCGGTGTTGATTTGTATGGAAAAGGGAAGGCTGCGGAAAGGGCGGTTGGAGAGGTGTTGGAAATGTAATATGTAAATATAATCAAGAAAGTATGGAAAGAAATATATATCTTTTTACAAATACATTTCCTTATGGAAATGGTGAAACTTTTTTGATGAATGAAATTAAGTACTTAGCCGATAATTTTCAGTCAGTCTTCATAATTCCACTACAGGCAGATAAAAATATTAGAGAAGTACCTCCAAATGTAATAATACTAAAACCGTTACTTTCAGTAGACACAAAAAAAGATAGATTAAAGTTTATCTTATCCGGATTATGTAACCTTTCGCCCATTATGTTTGCACTTACCGAGTGGAAAATTAGTAAGCCATATAAAGACTCTAAAAAAACATGGGAATTTTTCACGTTCCTTTTTCGTTTCAGATGTATTTATAAGAGGCAGCATATCAATCCTAAAAAAAATGATATTCTATATTTCTATTGGGGTGATAAATCGGTCATGTTGGCTCCTGTATTGAAACAAAAATATTCTTCAACGATTGTTGTTCGTTTTCACGGAAGTGATCTATATGAAGAGGTTAAAGCCAGTTATATACCTTTTCGTCGTTACGTTTTTCCCTCAATTGATAAGTTTATTACCATCTCAGATTACGGTCGTCGTTACTTATTGGGTAAATACCCGCAATTGGTGAATGAAAATAAAATATTTGTTTCAAGACTTGGAGTTCTGGATCAAGGTGTAAATCTGATAAATCGTACAGATGTAGACTGTTTTCACTTGGTTAGTTGTTCTAATTTAGTAGAGATTAAGCGAATACAATTAATAATTAAGGCTTTACATTTGATTGAATTCAAAATAAAATGGACTCACATCGGTGATGGACCGTTGCGTTCTGTATTACAAGCAATGAGTTATGAATTGCCTGACAATATTGAAGTGAACTGGTTAGGACTAAAAACAAACGAAGAAGTGATTAAGTTCTATCAGGAGAATTATATTGATTTGTTTATCAACGTGAGTAGTACTGAGGGTATTCCGGTCTCAATAATGGAAGCCATGTCTTTTGGTATTCCGGCAATGGCGACGGATGTTGGAGGTGTATCTGAATTAGTAAACAACAGTAATGGAATTCTCTTACCATCAAGAATTGATGAGGCATTTCTTGCTGATATGATCCAAGAGTTTGTTCAGAAGAATAACGTTACTTTACGTGAAAATGCTCGCGAACATTGGGAACAAAATTTCAATGCTGAACAAAACTATCACGCTTTTATACAGCTCTTAAAGGATTTTTAAAATCAATACACGTAAATCAGAATTTTGCAACTATTACTAAAGTTGAATAATAAGAAGCATTGAGGTACAGAGGTCTTTTTAGTATCTTATAAATTTGTTTTCGTACTTCTGTTATTAATGGTAGCTTTACATGTTCAACAAAACACAAATCACAGTCACTAAAACCACTTTCCATTACAACCTTTGTTAATGTGTAAGGTGAAAACCAATACCGGTGATCTGTATTGATAACTTCCATGTTTTTGCGTATTTTTTTTGCGTTAAAAATATTGTAAACGTTTGGAGCGGTAATGATGATTCTGTCTGTTTTGCCTTTGAATTTCTCGTGTAGATGCTGTAAAAATGCTACCGGATTATTCATGTGTTCAATAATTTCCCCCAAGAGGAGAAAATCCCATTTTGTATCTCCTAAAATCCCTTCAATATCATTATCGTCTTCAATATTTTTACAATATATATTGGGGATATTGTGTTTTTCTTTCAGGTAATTGATTGCTTCACTGTTGATGTCGATGCCGATGCATTGATTTGTGGTTTCAATCAGTAGCCCATGTAACCACTTCCCGCGTTTCATTTTGTATTCTATCAGGTCCAAATGATCAGCGCAGCCCAAATGAATAATATTCTTATCTTTTACTATTCCTGATATTTTTTTTATTCTTGATTGCAATAAAAATTTATTTGGAGAGAAGTTTACATAAAGTGCATTTGAAAATAGCTTTCCTTTAAGATATTGATTTATTTCTTCACTAAAATTCATGCTGGTTTTTATTTATTGAGGTTAGTGCTTTTATTTCTTTGAAATTTTCCGGATAAAACAGTTTAATCGCGCAAAGATATAGTATAATATATGAAATCCCTTGTACAAGCAATTTAACGAAATATCCAAGTGAAATATAGTTGTAGAACCCAACTAATACTCCTAAGATAATTGCTATTATCAGTTTCTGAATCACATCCCCTATCTGATGCCTGTAGTAATGTTTCAACACCTTCTTAATCGATACCATCGAAATCACGTAAGCCAGTACATTTGCTGCTACAAATCCAGCAAGCATGGCTTCGATCCCGAAACTAAAACATGCTAAAATTGAAACCATAATCAGGGATTTTTTGATTATTTCAAGTTTCAGTGTGGTGCCGGATGCTCCTGTTGCATTCAGGATGTTGATATTGATGGTATATTGCGGGTTGAAGATATTGGCAAGTAATAACAACTGTAATAACACAACCGAGGGCAACCATTTTTCAGAGATGAGCGTTACAACAATGGGTTCGGCTGCTACAATCAAAAAAACTACCAACGGAAAAGTTATCATCGAAACGGAAGAAATGAGTCTTTTGTAAACACGTAGCAAGCGCTCTTTATCGTCCTGGATTTTCGTAAAAGAGGGGAAGGTCCCCATCGAAAGAATGTTCTGCGTGGCGGCATTGACTGTTTCACTGTATTTGTTTGCCTGGGTAAAATAACCCACCTGCCCGATGGGGTAGAACCGCCCGATGATCACGATGTAAATCTGGTTAAAAATGACGTTTAGCAACGATTGTCCGAGCAGGGGTAAGGTAAATCGCCACAATTCCCGAATGGTTGCAGATTTGAATGTCAAAGCAGGTTTCCAACGGTTTTGCAGCGTGAAAAAAACAAACCTGAAAAAGTGAAACAGCAGTTGCTGATAGACCAGTGACCATACGCCGTAGTCGTTAACCGCCATGACAACGGCAATTGCACCGCTCAACCCCACGCTGCCAATATTCACTGATGCCAGCTTCTTGTAGTTTAGTTTCCTGAGTAATTGTATTTGCTGGGTTTGGTACAAAGGAAATATAAGCACAGCAAGAAAAGCAACCCTGGCCAGTGAAATTAAATCCGGCTGAGAGAAAAATGCGGCTATCAGAGGAGCAGAAAAAAACAATATAATGTACAACAGGATCGACAGAAAGATGTTTAAAAAGAAAACGGTGCTGAAATCCTCTTTGTTGGCATCTGGTTTTTTTATCAGTCCTTGTCCAAATCCACCATCGATGAGTACAGTTGATAACCCGAAAAAGACAAACAGAATACCCACTAACCCGAAATCCTCGGGCATCAGGACCCTGGCCAGGATAATGCCAATAATCAATTGAACCGATTGCACGCCAAAGATATTCACCGAACTCCAGGTGAGGGCACCAATCATGTTTTTTTTGAAATTATCACTCATTATTGTTGATTATTTTCTCCAGAGCTTTGGTAAATCCTGTCTTTATTTCGATTTGATTACATCGAATCCCTCTCCATACACCCCGATTACTGAAGATTGAGATACAAACGCGTTGGGGTCAATTTCCTTTACGATTCTGAAAATAGCTACCGACTGATTCTTTCTTGCCAGCACGGTAATAACCTTGACCGGTTCTTTTGAATACCAACCTGTGCCATCTAAAATGGTTACCCCTCTGTGCAGTTCCGAGTTAATCCTGTTGGCAATTTCATCGTATTTCTTCGAAAAAATAAAGAACTGTACCGATTGCCTAACCCCGTTTACAACCATGTCGACAGCCACAGTTGAAACAGCTAAGGTGGTAAGTCCGTAAACGATTTTCTCTAAGCTGCCGAATTCCAGAAAATAAGAAGACGAAATGATTAATACATCGGTGTACAACAACGCTCTGCCAAGGGTTATGTTGCGGTGTGTGTTAATGACCTTGGCAATGATGTCAGTACCTCCCGAACTGCCATTGTTGATGAAAATAAGTCCGATTCCACTTCCCATGATTAAGCCACCCAGCACACAAGCCATGAAACTTTCACTTTCCTGTACAAAAGTTCCCCGGGGAAATTCAGGTATAACGCTTAAAAAGAATGTCAGAATCCCCACGCCTATCACGGTTCGAACGCTGAACTGTTTGCCGACGGTTTTATAAGCTACGATAAGTAATATCAGGTTGATAGTCAGGTAAGTAGCTGAAATGGGGATGCCAGTCGCGTAAAAAAGCAAAGCCCCGACACCGGTAACCCCTCCACCCGTTATCTGGTGTGGAATCAGCAAGCCCTTCCATGCAATTGCATAAAGGAATAAACCGAAGGTAATCAGGACATACTGACGTATGCTGATCCAGGTTTGTTTGGTGCTTGATTGTAATGTCATAATATTGTCAAAAGTCTACAGTCTACGGTCTACGGTTGCCAGTCTGTCATTGCGAGGAGTTCACAAAGTGAACGACGTGGCAACCTTCTCTTAATTTGCACTTGGTCATTCAACCCTCCACTATTCGCTATTCGTTTTTAGCTCTCCGCTTTCCGCTAAATAACTATATTCACAATCTTCCCGGGTACCACAATCACCTTTTTAATGGTTGCTCCGTTCAGTTGTTTAATCGTATTTTCGTTTTCCAGCGCTTCTTTTTCCACATCCGCCTTGTTCATGTCGGCCGGAAGTTCCAGTGTAAACCTTACTTTCCCGTTGAATGAAATCGGATATTTCACGGTCGATTCAACTAAGAATGCTTCATTGCAAACCGGAAATGCGGCATCACAAACAGTGCCGGTATGTCCAAGCGCATGATACAGTTCCTCCGCGATATGCGGTGCAAATGGAGCCAGTAAAATCACTAAAGGTTCCAAAATTGCTTTTTTGCTGCATTTAAGCGCCGACAATTCATTCACGCAAATCATAAAAGCAGAAACAGATGTGTTGAATGAAAAGTTCTCGATGTCGAAAGTAATCTTTTTTATTGTCTTGTGCAAAATTTTGAGTTCTTCTGCTGAAGGTTGATCCTCGTTGAGTAACGATTCACCCTCTTTATAGAACAGCGCCCAGAGGCGTTTCAGGAAGCGGTGCACTCCATCAATGCCGTTGGTATCCCATGGTTTCGATTGTTCGAGCGGACCCAGAAACATCTCATACAAGCGCAGGGTATCGGCTCCGTATCTTTCCACGATATCATCCGGATTCACCACGTTAAACATGGACTTAGACATCTTTTCAACTGCCCATCCGCAAATGTATTTTCCATCTTCAAGGATGAATTCAGCATCTGCAAATTCCGGACGCCAGGAACGGAACTTTTCAATATCCAGTATATCATTTGAAACGATATTAACATCGACGTGGATTGGAGTAGTGTCGTATTGGTCTTTTAAGCCGAGAGAAACAAAGCACCCCGACCCCCTCCCGACCTCCCCCGAAGGGGGAGGAGTGAGCGCACTTTCAGGGCTTTGCGTACTTGAGGAGTGCGTATCTCCTCCCCCTTCGGGGGAGGTTGGAAGGGGGTGCTTCACCCTGTACACAAAATTACTCCGTCCCTGAATCATTCCCTGATTAATCAGTTTCTTAAACGGTTCATCCTCACAAACCAATCCAAGATCAAACAGGAATTTATTCCAGAAACGGCTGTAAACAAGGTGACCGGTTGCATGTTCCGTCCCACCGATATATAAATCGACATTGCGCCAGTATTCGTTCGCTTCCTTGCTAACCAATGCCTTGTCGTTTTTGGGATCCATGTAGCGCAGGTAGTATGCAGACGAACCGGCAAATCCGGGCATGGTACATAATTCCAATGGAAAACCATCTGCTGTATGCCAGTTTTTTGCCCTGCCTAATGGTGGTTCCCCTTTTTCAGTCGGCAGGAATTTATCCACCTCAGGAAGTATCAATGGTAATTTGCTCTCATCGAGCATGTAGGGCATATCGTCTTTGTAGTAAACAGGGAAGGGCTCACCCCAGTAACGCTGGCGACTGAAAATGGCATCACGTAGGCGGAAATTTACCTTGATTCTGCCGATTCCTTTTTCTTCTACATAAGTTTTTGCTTTTTCAATGGCTTCTTTAACCGTTAAGCCGTTCAGAAAACCTGAATTCATCATGATGCCTTCTTTTGCATCAAAACTTTCTTCAGACACATCGCAACCTTCAATTAATGGGATAATCGGCAGGTTGAAGTGTTTGGCAAAAGCATAGTCGCGACTGTCGTGTGCAGGTACCGCCATGATAGCACCGGTTCCATATCCGGCCAGCACATAATCCGAAATCCAGATCGGAATTTCTGTTCCACTGACCGGATTGATAGCGTAAGAGCCTGAAAAAACCCCGGTAACGCGACGGTCGGCGATTCTTTCCCGTTCGGTTCGCTTCTTTGTTGTATCGATATAGGCTTGTACTTCTGCTGCTTGTTCAGGAGTGGTGCATGTTTCAACCAACTCGCTTTCAGGAGCGAGCACTATGAATGTAACACCGTATATGGTATCCGCACGGGTAGTAAAGACAATCACCTCCCCCTGGCCCCCTCCGAGGGAGGGGGAAGTTGCAGAATGATTCTGGCCTTCCGAATCATTTGAGTTCTCTTTTGTCAGCTCACTTTTGATTTTCTCAATTACGAAATGCGGTGTCGATTTTACTTCATCATTAGTGAAACGAAGCATTTTATATCCGGATAATTCCAGTATGTGTGTTCTCGCTTTATCAAGTTCAATCTGTTCTTCGGTAAAATGATAATCGCCATCAACTTCAACAATCAATTTCTTTTCAATGCAAACAAAATCGGGTATAAATTTATCGACAGGATGTTGCCGGCGGAATTTAAATCCGGTTTTATTGGCTCGTAACATTTCCCATAGAATGCTTTCAGACTCAGTAGGCTCGCTACGCATCGCTTTGGCATGATCAATAAGTAAGCTCCAATCAAGTTTATCGGCAGTATAATATAAAGGGATATCTTTTTCTTGGAAATTTATTATTTGAGAATGAACGGGTTTTCCCTCAATTCCCCCTCTTTTGGAGGGGGCCAGGGGGAGGTGTATCTCAGCACCCTCGCTGCGACCAATCCAGTTCTTCTGTGTTTCTTTCAGCGAGTCGGTCCAGTCGATTTTCGATAATCCGTCCAGCAGTCTTTGAGCGTAGGCCGAAACCCGCAAACTCCACTGACGCATAACTTTTTGTTCCACCGGATGTCCTCCGCGAATAGATACCCCTTCGCTCACCTCATCATTCGCGAGTACGGTTCCGAGAGCCGGGCACCAGTTTACTTTCAGGTCGGCCAGGTAAGCGATGCGGTAGTTGAGCAGTATTTCCTGTTGTTCTTTCTCTGATTTAGAATTCCACTCAGATGCCGTAAAACAAAGTTCTTCGGTCCCATGCGCATTAATATCCTGTGTGCCACTTTTTTCAAAATGCTTAACCAACAGCTCAACCGGCATCGCTTTTTGCAACTTTGTATCGAAATAATGATTGAACATTTGAATAAAAGCCCACTGAGTCCAGTGATAATAATCCGGTTCACAAGTGCGGATTTCGCGATCCCAGTCGTAGCAAAAGCCGATTTTATCCAATTGCTCTCTGTAACGGGCGATATTTTTTGCTGTAGTTACAGCAGGGTGTTGACCGGTTTGGATGGCGTATTGTTCAGCAGGTAATCCATAAGCATCATATCCCATCGGATGTAAAACATTATAACCCTGAAGTCTTTTGTAGCGGCTGTAGATATCAGATGCGATATATCCCAGTGGATGTCCCACGTGTAAACCGGCTCCGGAAGGATAGGGGAACATGTCTAATACATAATATTTGGGTTTTTGTAAATCAACATCTGTTTTGTAAGTCTGGTTATTTTTCCAGTATGCCTGCCACTTTGCTTCTATCTCGCTGAAATTGTACTCCATAATATTTCTTTAAAAAAATAAACGTGCAAAATTAATTAAAATATTTGATTATTTTTGCAGGTCAAATCTATTTTAGGACTTAAATGCCTCATTTAAAAAGCGCAATAGAATTTCATGTGCCGGAACCTACCCTGAGAAGGTTGCCGTGGTATCTTGCATATGCCAAATTAGTGCTGAAACAAGGAGAGTCGTATCTTTCTTCAACACAGATAGCCAGGAATATTTCCGTTGATGCATCAATGGTTGCCAAAGATTTATCGTACGTGAAAATATCCGGTAAAACCCGTGTTGGTTATGATGTGAGAGAATTAGTTGCTGTATTAGATAGGTTTCTTGGGTTTACCAATTCTCATCAGGCCTATCTTTTTGGTGTTGGAAGTCTGGGAGGCGCTTTGATGCATGATAACGGACTGGAGCAATTCGGACTGGAAATCATGGCCGGATTTGATGTGAAATATGAATTGTCGGGGACTTCGATCAATCACATCCCCATTCATCATATCGAACGGTTTGCTGAGCTTCAGAAACAGACAGGGGTAAATATCGGGATATTGACTGTTCCGGTAGATAAAGCACAGGAAGTTTCGGAAGTAATGGTGGCAGGCGGTATCAAGGCAATCTGGAATTTTACCCCTTACAGAATTGTTGTTCCGGAAAATATCGTGGTGCAAAATACATCCATATATGCACATCTGGCTGTTATGTTCAATCGTCTGAATGCCCTGAAAGAATTACACATTTAATTGTTTACTGCATGAAAATTCTGGCAATCGGACAAAATTACGTCGAGCATAACAAAGAGCTAAACAGCAAAAATCCTTCAGAACCTGTTGTTTTTATGAAACCGGATACGGCATTGTTAAAGAATAATAAGCCGTTTTTTATTCCGGATTTTACGGATGAGTTGCATTATGAAACAGAGTTGATTGTTAAAATCAACAGGTTAGGAAAGAATATCGCGAAAAAATATGCTCACCGGTATTATGCTGAAATTGGTCTTGGTGTTGATTTTACGGCACGTGATATTCAGCGAAAACTGAAATCGAACGGTCATCCGTGGGAAATTAGCAAAGCCTTCGACAACTCAGCCGTTATTGGAAACTTTATACCCGTTTCTGAAATTAGTGATGTTCAAAATATTGAATTTCATTTAGATATCAATGGAAAAACAGTTCAGCAAGGCAATTCGAAGGACATGATTTTTCCTGTGGATGAATTAATTGCTTACACAAGTAAATTCTTTACCCTGAAAATTGGTGATATTTTATTTACCGGAACTCCGGTTGGAGTAGGAAAGGTACAGGTTGGTGACCGGCTGGAAGGTTACATATTTGATCAAAAGATGTTTGATTTTAAAATTAAATAATGTTATCATTCTATAAACACTACAACAAACAATTATAGTTTACGTTTAACAGAAAACCGGTGAAATTACATCAAATCATGTTTTATCAATGAGAAACTTTCGCAATAAAATAATTATATTTTTTATAAGCCTGTTGGCATTAGCCAGTTATTCAGAGGCTTATGGGAGTTTACATGCATATAAAACCGCATCAGTACTTGCTCAGGGTAAATTTGTTAAGATTCGTATCAAAGAGTCTGGAGTGTATAAATTAACCTATGAGGATTTGTCTGCAATGGGAGTTGATCCGCAGAAGGTAAAGATTTATGGATATGGTGGTGCATTGTTAAATCAGAGTTTTCTCCAGCCTAAAAATGATGATTTACCGGAGCTTGCCATTCATATGGAAACTGGTTCCGATGGCGTTTTTAACGCGGGAGATTATATCTTGTTTTATGCACAGGGGGTTAATTCATGGACTTACGATATAAACAGAGGAATGTATATCCATCTGTTGAATCATTATTCAAATTATGGATACTATTTTGTAAGTTCAGCAGATACAGAGGTAAGAAAAATTGGAGAGACTGAAGTCGTTTTACCGAACGGAGCGTCATACAATGAGGTAAATGAATTTACCGATTATGCAGTACATGAAAAAGAATTGAATAGTATAGCCAGTTCAGGTAAAGATTTTTATGGCGAAACTTTTGGCGATATGCTGTCGTTAAACCTAAATTTTAATTTTCCGAACCTCGTGAAAAATGCCAATACTGTGAAGGTACGTCTTGATGTTGCTGCCACATCGTCCGAGATATCAACTTTTCAGTTAAAATTAAATGATCAGCAGACCGAATCACTTTCGGTAGCCAAGAAAACAGAAAATGACAATTACGAAAAAGCCCGTGCTGCAAATGGAATTTTCACATTTACTCCCGAACAGGATCTGCTGAATTTTAATCTGACGTATATAAAGCCGGTATCGTCATCCAAAGGGTATCTGAATTATGTTGAAGTTAATGCACGCCGGTCGCTTACCATGTCAGGAGCTGCCATGCGCTTTCAATATCCCGATTTTATCGGGAATGATACATACAGTAAGTTCAATCTTGCAAATGCAGGCACTAATGTGCAAATATGGGATATTACCGATCATGTAAATATAACCCGTATTACAGCTCAGGCTAATAACGGAATGCTGAGTTTCTATGGAAACAACAAAACACCTAAAACATATCTGGCGATTGATCCCAAGGCCGGATCCTCCTTCCCGAAGCCGGAAATTTTGGGTAATGTAGCTAATCAGAATTTACATGGCATGTTGCCGACAGACATGGTAATTATTGCCCATCCTAATTTTTTGCAGCAAGCACAGAGACTGGCAAAAGCTCACAACGATATGGGTGAAATCACTGTTGAAGCAGTAACTACAGAACAGGTTTACAATGAATTCTCTTCCGGGACTCCGGATGCAACAGCCTATCGCTGGATGATGAAGATGTTGTATGACAGAGCAACACAGTCGGGAGATCTGACAAAACGTCCTAAATATTTGTTGTTGTTTGGCAGAGGGTCATTCGATAATCGCAAGGTTTTGTCGTCTTCGAGTGAGAGCTATGTGTTGACTTATCAAACTGAAAATTCATTGGTTGAAACACTTTCATACCTGACTGACGATTATTTTACGTTCCTTGAAGATTCAGAGGGTACACAGATTCCATCACATACCATGGATATCGGAGTTGGAAGATTCCCTGTGTCAACTGTTCAGGAGGCTACTGATGTAGTTACCAAAACAATCAATTACATGAAGAATGAGAATCGGGGTATCTGGAAAAATCAGATTTGTTATCTGGCCGATGATGGTGACGGATTTTTACACATGGAACAGGCCGACAGTGTTGCCTCTATGATTGGCAGGGCACATCCATCCATGCAAATAACTAAAATTTATCTGGATGCTTATCAACAGGAAATAAATGCAAGTGGTGAGTCGTATCCTGTTGCCCGTGCTCAGTTCCATAATTTATTGAGAAACGGAATGTTTATGCTGAACTTTGTGGGGCATGCCGGTGCGACAGGCTGGACCAATGAACAGATTTTGTCGACAGCCGATGTGAAAAACCTGTCGAACAAAAGTTTACCATTATGGGTCGCTGCTACCTGTAACTTCCTTCAGTTTGACCTGCCAACTGTTTCGGCGGGAGAACATGTATTGCTTAATCCTGTCGGCGGCGGCATTGGAATTATTTCTGCAGCGAGACCAGTTTACGCGTCTCAGAACAGATATATTAATCAATGGATAAATCATTTCCTGTTTTATAAGGAAAATGGAAAAAACCTCAGGGTTGGAGATGTGATTGCTCGCGCCAAAAACAACCTGGGTAATGAGATAAATAAATTGTCGTATGTGTATATGGGAGACCCTGCAGTCAGACTGACTTATCCAAATGAATACAAGGTCGTTGTTCAGAAAATAAATGATAATGACGTACAGGGTAACGATACGCTTAGGGCACTTTCAGTTGCAAAGTTTGCAGGGTATATCGCAGACAATGAGGGGAATAAAGTAGATGGCTTTAACGGATTTCTGAATGCATCTGTTTTTGATAAAGTTCAACGAATTTCCAGTTTGAGAAATCATGGAGAATCAAAAACATTTAATTTTAATGATCGACAGAATAAGTTATTTTCCGGAGTAGCTGAGGTAGTAAATGGAAATTTTGAACTTACCTTTATGTTGCCTAAGGATATAAAATATAATTATGGGAGCGGAAGAGTCAATTTTTATGCTTCTTGTGATGATAATGGCTATGAAGCCCAGGGGTTTTATGAGAATTTTATCATTGGAGGTTCAAACCCCGATGTGTTCTACGAAACGGAAGGTCCTGAAATTAACATGTATCTGAATACCGCTGGCTTTAAATCTGGGGATAAAGTAAATGAAACGCCCTTGTTTATAGCCCACGTAAGTGATGTTAATGGCATTAACCAGGTAGGAAGTGGTATCGGACATGATATATTGCTGGTGATTGATGAGGATCCGAGTAAATCTTATGTGCTGAATGATTATTATAAGTCGGCAATGAATGACTATTCTCAGGGGACAGTCAGATTTAAATTGCCTGAGTTACGTTCCGGAAAACATACGCTTACATTCAGGGTCTGGGACTTGTTGAATAATTCATCCGTTCAGACTATTGAATTTGAAGTGGTAAAAGGGTTGGAACCCGAAATCTTCAGTGTCAAAAATTATCCGAATCCGGTTAAGTCCTATACAAAGTTTGTTGTGGAACACGATCGTCCTGAATCTGTGATGAACACGCAGGTTGATATTTACGATCTTTCCGGTCGTCAGATATGGAGTTTTAAACAATCCACCCTCGATGAAATCAACTGGGATGTAAGTGACATGACAGGTAGAAGACTTTCAACAGGAGTCTATCTGTATCGTATATCTATTCAAACAAATTCGAAAGTAGTTCGTTCCAGAATGAATAAACTTATAGTTGTAGAATAAGATTGGAGGCAATACAATAAAACCATTATTTTTCGTTTAAAGATATTAATCATACAAGTCTGCGTTAAGACATAAAAAATTAAGAAAGATTATAGCAATGAGAAAAAATTTATTTTTAATCATCCTTTTGTTTGCAATATCGTTTAGCGCGTATTCACAGGAAGAAGTTCAGATTAATCCGGTAGGTTATACAGTTCCCTCACTTACTATTTCTCCTGATGCAAGGGGAGCGGGTATGGGAGATTTAGGTGCCGCAACTTCTGCTGATGTAAATTCTCAATTCTGGAATCCGGCCAAATATGTATTTGCCGAGAGTGATGCCGGGTTATCATTTTCATTTACTCCCTGGTTACGACAATTAGTAGATGATATTAATCTCACTTATCTCACCGGTTATTGGAAGTTTGATCAGCGAAGAGCATTAAGTGCTTCTTTGCGGTATTTTTCTTTAGGTGAAATTGTAATGACAGATTACGAGGGCAGAGAATATGCAACCGCATTTCCCAATGAGTTTGCATTGGATGTCGCTTATTCCCAAAAGTTATTCGATAATTTCTCGGCAGCTGCCGCTTTGCGTTTAATCTATTCTGACCTGAATAATGGTAAGAACCTGACTAACAGTGGATCTGAAATCTATCCGGGTGTGGCTGTTGCTGCTGATGTTGCCATGTATTACCGGACGCCGGTGCAAATGTATACAGGTGATGGAACTTTTGCTCTTGGCTTGAATGTTTCTAATATTGGGTCGAAAATTTCTTATGACGAGTTTGCGTCCAGTTATTTTATTCCGACAAATTTGCGTTTGGGTACTTCCTTCGATTATCCGATTGATGAATATCAGCGGTTGTCTTTCAGTGCTGATGCTTATAAAATGTTAGTGCCAACCATCGATTATACAAAAACAGCTGAGAATGTAAATTATTACAATGACATGACTTCATTGCAGGGTATTTTTTCATCTTTCAGTGATGCCCCCGGTGGAGTGAAAGAAGAATTACAGGAGATTGCCTGGTCGATAGGCGCTGAATATGTGTATAACAACCAGTTCTCTGTCAGAGCAGGATATTTTAATGAGCATCAGAATAAAGGTAACCGTAAGTTCTTTACTGCGGGAGCCGGATTTAAACTGAATATGTTCCAACTGGATGCTTCTTATGTTATTTCAGTAGCGCAGACAAACCCACTTGATCAGACATTGCGTTTCTCATTGTCCTTCGACTTGTTCGGATTGCAGAATCTGATGAGATAAAATTGTTGTTTCATTTTTAGATATAACCGATGAATATTCGTGTAGGTTTTGGTTACGATGTGCATCAATTTGCTCATTCGAGGGATTTATGGCTTGGGGGTGTTAAAATTGAGCATGCTGTCGGCCTTCTCGGTCATTCTGATGCTGATGTATTGATTCATGCCCTTTGTGATGCCTTGTTGGGTGCAGCAAATCTGCGTGATATCGGATTCCACTTCCCGGATACAGCGGCAGAATATAAAAATGTAGATAGTAAAATCCTCCTGAAGCAAACCATGCAACTGTTGCGTTCAAAAGGTTATGAGTTTGGGAATGCCGATTGCACCATCTGTGCTGAAAAACCAAAAATTAATCCACACATTCCTGCAATGCAGATCTGTCTGGCAGAAGTGATGGATACATCTACAGATAAGATTTCCATTAAAGCGACAACTTCCGAGAAAATGGGCTTTGTTGGTCGCGCAGAAGGCATGGCTGCCTATGCGACAGTCTTAATTTTTCAGTCTAATGTCTAAAGTCAGCTATTCACTATTAGCTATTAGCTCTTCGCTTTCCGTTCTCCGCTATCCAAAACGTCTATATTACTATAAAAACATTCGATAGCTTTTTATGTCATTTTTTTGATGAAACAATCTAACTTTGCATTCGTAAGAAATAGTTAAATTTTTAATCAAAATAAAGTAATATGTCAGTATTAGTAGGTAAAAAAGCTCCTGTATTTAACACCAAGGCAGTGGTTAACGGAGGTGAGATTGTAGAAAATTTTTCCCTTAAACAATATGAGGGTGAAAAGTATGTAGTGTTTTTCTTTTATCCGGCAGACTTTACATTTGTTTGCCCGACTGAATTAATTGCTTTTCAGGATAAGATAGCTGAATTTGAATCGCGTAATGTTGTCGTTGTCGGAGCATCTACCGATTCGGAATTCTCACATTGGAAATGGCTTCAGACGCCAACAAATGAAGGAGGAATCCAGGGCGTAAAATATCCGATTGTTGTGGATCAGACCCTTGCCATTTCAAAAGCCTATGATGTGTTGGCTGGTGAGGAAACCTATGATGAAGAAGGTAATGAAGTTTTTGTTGGAGAAGCCAAGGCTTACCGCGGTTTATTCCTGATTGATAAAAATGGCGTGGTTCGTCACCAGGTTGTGAATGATATGCCGCTTGGACGTAGTGTGGATGAGGTGATTCGTTTGATTGATGCACTTCAGTTTACGGAAGAATATGGCGAAGTTTGTCCTGCTAACTGGAAGAAAGGTGATAAAGCATTGAAACCAACGCAGGACGGTATTTCAAGTTACCTGTCAGGTCATTAATCCCGTATTAAACTTAATTTTAAAAAGGTTGCAATTGATATATTGCAACCTTTTTCTTTTTCCACCTGTTTACAAATGCATGAAGAAATAAATTATTTATACATTTTGCGTTGTTTTTTTAAAGTTTGGATTGTGTAAATCTCTCAGATTAATTGTATTTTTGCACCCGTTACTGTTTGTTATACAAAAACCGAATAACTATGTTGGTAAAAACATTTGGTGCTGCATTGCAGGGTATATCTGCCACAATTGTGACGATAGAGGTGAATGTAAGTCAGGGGATACGTTTCTTAATTGTTGGTTTGCCTGATAATGCAGTCAGGGAAAGTCATGAAAGAATAGCCTCAGCCCTTTCGTTTTCAGGCAAAAGACTGCCCAGGATGCAGGTGGTTATTAATATGGCTCCGGCAGATATCAGGAAAGAAGGTTCTGCTTATGATTTGCCCCTGGCTGTAGGGATTATGGCCGCATCAAACCAGATAAAGACAGATTTACTTGAAAAGTTTGTCCTGATGGGGGAATTGTCGCTTGATGGTGGAATGAAACCAATTAAAGGAGCATTACCCATCGCCGTTAAAGCAAGGGAAGCCGGTTTTAAAGGATTACTTGTGCCTTATCAAAATGCGAAAGAGGCTGCTGTAGTGACTGGATTAGATGTGTATGGTGTGAAGGATATTACGGAGGTGATTGCTTTTTTGAATGACGACTCTGTTATGCAGCCAATTAAATTAAACGCAGAAGAGATGTTTAATGTGGCGCGTGATCAGGTTGAAATAGATTTTTCAGACGTAAAAGGACAGGAAAATGTAAAGCGGGCACTGGAAGTTGCTGCCGCAGGTTCGCATAATATTATTTTAGTTGGACCGCCCGGAGCAGGAAAGTCGATGATGGCAAAACGGTTGCCTACAGTTATGCCGCCGATGACACTGGAAGAGGCGCTCGAAACGACAAAAATACACTCAGTTGCCGGAAATACAGATAATAATTCTGCACTGGTTTCGCAACGTCCGTTTCGTAGTCCGCATCATACAATTTCAGATGTGGCATTGGTAGGAGGGGGCGCTTTCCCGCAACCAGGAGAGATTTCGCTGGCACATAACGGTGTCTTATTTTTGGATGAACTGCCTGAATTTAAGCGATCAGTGCTTGAAGTGATGCGGCAGCCGCTGGAGGATAGGAAGATCTCGATTTCCCGGGCAAAATTTTCGGTCGACTATCCCGCAAGTTTTATGTTGGTAGCGTCTATGAATCCTTGCCCCTGTGGTTATTACAATCATCCGGAAAAGGCTTGTGTCTGCGGTTCAGGTGTAGTTCAAAAGTATCTGAGCAGGATATCCGGACCATTGTTGGACAGGATTGATATACATATTGAAATAGTTCCGGTTCCCTTTGAGAAACTATCAGAACAAAGAGAAGCGGAAAAAAGTGAAGAAATCAGGAATCGGGTTATCAAAGCCAGACAGATTCAGGAAATGCGGTTCAGGGACATTGAAGGGGTTTATTGCAATGCGCAAATGTCTTCAAAATTGCAGCGAAAATTTGCCGTGCCGGATAAATCTGGTGCAGAATTGCTCAAAAATGCAATGAAAAGATTAAATTTGTCGGCTCGTGCGTATGACCGGATATTGAAAGTCTCCAGAACCATTGCAGACCTGGACGGTTCTGAACAAATTTGTTCACATCATATAGCGGAAGCAATTAATTACAGAAATCTCGACCGGGAAGGTTGGGCGGGATAATATATTTATATTTGTACATGAAGTATTTTTTTATAGCAGGAGAGGCATCGGGAGACTTACACGGATCTTCTCTGATAGAAGAGTTGAAGAAGCTGGATTCTACTTGCGAAATACGTTTCTTTGGTGGAGACCTGATGCGTGCAGCCAGTGGTGTAAAACCAATTAAGCATATTCGCGAAATGGCATTTATGGGATTTTGGGCTGTGTTGAAGAATCTTTCAACCATCCTCAAGAATATGCGGGTATGTAAAAAAGCCATTCTTGATTTTCAGCCTGATGTGGTAGTCATGATTGATTATCCCGGTTTTAATTTACGTATAGCCAAATTTGTACGTCAAAAGACGGGAATTCCGGTTTACTATTATATATCGCCTTCCGTTTGGGCCTGGAAATCACATCGGGTTAAACAGATTAAACGCGATGTAACACAGATGCTCGCGATTATTCCGTTTGAGAAGGAGTTTTATGCTTCTCATCAGTACGATGTTAAATATGTTGGTAATCCATCGGTTGACTCTGTAAATGAGCATCTTGATAAAACGGAAGAGACAAGTTACTTTAAGAAAAAATATTTTTTGTCCGATAAACCCATCATTGCATTGCTTCCGGGTAGTCGTAAACAAGAGATTGCTGCTTGTCTCCCTAAAATGATTGCTGCTGCCAGGAAATTCCCCGAATATCAGATTGTTATTTCAGGTGTTAACTCGGTGCACACAGCATTCTATCATGAGTTTATGGACGGAAACAGTTATCCGGTTATTAAACATCATCCGTATCAGTTAATCTTTCATGCCGATCTGGCTGTCGTAAATTCGGGTACAGCAACCTTGGAAACAGCCCTGATTGGAACTCCACAGGTGGTGGTGTACCATGTCATGCTTGGCAGATTAGCTTATTGGGCTAAAGAGATTGTTATCAAGACAAAATTCATATCATTGGTTAATATCCTGGCTGAGAAGCAGGTAGTGAAGGAGTTGTTTGCTCATTTGTTTACCACGGACAACCTGATTGATGAAATGACAAGGATTCTAAGGGATGATCAATACAGAAATGAGATGATAGCTTCCTATAAAGTGCTGAGGGATAAACTGGGTGAACCCGGTACGGCCAGAAGGGCTGCAACATGCATTTATCAACATAAAAAAGTATAATCGATATCGTGTATATAATGATGAAATCAAACCACAAATCACATCTTACAAGTCTTATTCTGCTTGCTGTTTTATTTAGTATCTTCAGTTTGTCTGCTCAGGATGAAAGGGCTCAAATTCCGCCATTATTACAACGGTCTTATTTCGAAGTAAATCTTGGATATATAAATTATCCGTTTGGACAAGCCCAGATGGAGCCGGGATACACGCTTGAAAGTGTTAATGTGCCTAATATGGCGGTACGTCTTGTGCTGTGGGGATATGATTTTAACGATTATCTGGCTGCACAAATTACTTATATGAGACCGGTTGGCTGGGTGAAATATCGATATAAAGTTGATGGGAGTGATGTTTTTGATACGAAGTCGGTCTGGACGAATGTTGGTGGTTTCACCTTGAAAGGCAAATTACCCATTGGTGATAAGTTCTCGGTCTATGGTGAAGGTGGTTTGGGGATAATCACCAGGGCTGGTTTTGAAGATGCATCGGGAAGTCCGGTGGTAAAAGATGCAAATTTTGCCACTTTCCTGTTTGGAGCCGGGCTAAAATACCACATCAATAAAAAATGGGCTTTACAACTTGTCAGCAATTATTCTCCGGCTTCAGCTAAGAGGAATCAACCGCCAACATCTTTTATCGGTACGGGTTTTTCCTATAATTTCATTCCTTATACTGAAAAACAGATTCAGAAAACAGCGGATGGAGGTATGATTCATCCGAAACAGTGGTTTCAAGTCGGATATACCACTAACTTGATGGGTTATGGAGTGAATGACTTTGTGTCTAATAAGTATTTCCCCATTTTCTGGGGAGGTATGGCGCATGTTAAACAAGGTCTGTCGCTCAATTATCAGCGGAATGTTTTTCACAGCGCGAAGTTTTTCGCACTCGATTGGGGAATTAACGCATCTGTATGGCAAACCACCGGCATGCATGGAAATACAACCGGACCTGAAGAGCAGTTCTTTACATTCTCGCTGTTTCCGGTTTTCAGACTGAATTTCCTGCAGACAAAACTTTTCGATGCCTATTTTTATTACACGGTTGCTGCTCCGACATTTATATCAAAGAAAATAATCGACGGTTACGATACCGGAGAGAAGTTTACTTTTATGGATAATATGGGTGCCGGGATCTTCTTTGGAGAAGACAGGAAATATAATGCTGAGCTGAAAATCGGACATTATTCAAACGGAAATATCTTCCCCAACAATGATGCTGTAAAAGTACCTTTATCTCTGAATCTGGGATATGTTTTTTAGCCGGAAATCATCCGGCAATGAAGCCTCCACCCAATACTTTGCCGTCCCGATAGAAGACAGCTGTTTGTCCGGGGGCAATTGACTCAAGCGGTTCAGCCAGTTCAACCCGTAGCAACTGGTTGCTGATGATGCTTATTTTACTCAGCGTGTTCTGTTTGCGGTATCGGATACGGGTGATGGTGTCGAACTGTTCAGAAAACAGATTCGGGTCAATTAATCTGTAATGCTCTACCAGAAAATTTGTTTTGTATAAACTCTTGAGCGGAGCCAATACAATTTTATTGTCTTCAGGAAGGATTTCTTTTACAAAAACCGCCCTGTTCAGGTGTATTCCAAGTCCGCGTCGCTGGCCTACCGTATAAAGGGGAAACCCTGCATGTTTGCCGAGAACTTTTCCAGATTCGTCGATAAAGTCACCCGGGAATATATGTTTTTCGGGAGTGATTAACTGTGATTTCAGAAAGGGGCGGTAATCTCCGGCACAAAAACAGGCTCCTAAACTGTCTTTCTTTTCAGATATTTTCTGAAAGCCATACTCAGCTGCCAGTTTTCTTACCGCAGTTTTATGCAAATTGCCCAGGGGGAAGAGGATGTTGGCTAATTGTTCCTGTTGAAGTCCCCACAGAAAAAATGACTGATCTTTGTCCTTGTCCGGCGCCTCACCGATGAAGTATTTTCCGTTTTCAAGAAGAATGCGTGCATAATGCCCCATGGCTACTTTATCGCATCCCAACCTCTCCGCTTCTTCAAAAATAAGTTTCCATTTCAGTTCGTTGTTGCATTTAGCACAGGGAAAAGGAGTTCTTCCGGCTAAATACTCCTGAACGAAATAATCGATAATTTTCTCTTTGAAAACAACACGCGCATCATAAACATGATGTGGAATGCCGGTTTTATGGCATACTGATTCAGCATCTTTAATATGTTCTGTAGCGCTTTTATCACCTTCATAAAAACGAAAAGTTATTCCCTGTACGTCATATCCCTTGCGTAATAAAAGCATGGCGGCCACCGATGAATCAGTGCCGCCACTCATGCCTAACAATACTTTTTGTCTTTTATTCAATAGCTGTGTACTGTCAAAACGAATTAAAAAGGCAGGCCAGATCCTTCGTCAGCCGGCGAAGCGTCAAATACCGGGGGAACCGGAGGGGGAGGAGCTCCAAACGAATTGGCAACTGAATCGACTGTTTCGCCGCTAACAGCAGCTTTTTCAACTTTCCAGGCACGGATTGAGGTAAACCAACGTCCGTTCCACTCACGGCTTTCTATGTCAAAACTCACGTTCACCTGATCGTCGATGGCAATCGGAAACTGATCAATTTTATTTCCGAATAGGTTAAAGCATACTTTTTTGGGGTATTGTTCCTGTGTTTCTAACACATAATCCTGTGAGCGCCAGGGACCGTTTTTACCTTCACCTGTTTGTAACGGTAATACTGCAATAATTTTTCCTGAAATTTCCATTATTTAAAATTTTTGAATGCAAATATACATGAATTTTCCCGAACACCACAGACGTGAACTAAATAGATTTTTCGTATTTCCAGGATAAAATAAATATGAAATAATAAACTTTCTCAAATGTCAGGAAATTAGTTTCTTACAATTTGTCAACTATGGATTGCAAAATGAAAATAATCAACATTTATTTTTGTCAACCCGATAGAAATTAGTAAATTTGCAGCCGAATTTGTAAACTCAATTTTAAATACATAATAAAAATGATTAAAGTAGGTATCAATGGTTTTGGCCGCATCGGACGTTTGGTTTTCCGTGCAGCTCAGGAAAGAAACGATATTCAGATCGTTGCAGTAAATGATCCGTTCCTGGATCTTGATTATTTAATTTATATGTTGCAGTACGACACTGTACATGGTCGATTCAATGGAACTGCTGAAAACAAAGATGGTAAATTGATTGTGAACGGTAAAGAAGTTGCTTTCTTTGCTGAAATGGATCCTGCTAACATCAAATGGGGTGCTGTAGGTGCTGATTATGTTGTAGAATCAACAGGTGTTTTCACAACTATCGACAAAGCAAAAGCGCACATTGCAGGTGGTGCAAAAAAAGTAGTTATTTCTGCTCCTTCTAACGACGCTCCTATGTTCGTTTGCGGTGTTAACTTAGATGCTTACAAAGCTGATATGGACATCGTTTCAAATGCATCTTGTACAACAAACTGTTTAGCTCCAATTGCCAAAGTTATCAACGACAAATTCGGTATTGTTGAAGGTTTGATGACAACTGTACACGCTGCTACAAATACACAGAAAACTGTGGATGCTCCTTCTAAGAAAGACTGGAGAGGTGGTCGCTCTATCCTGGGTAACATCATTCCTTCTTCTACAGGTGCTGCTAAAGCGGTAGGAAAAGTTATTCCTTCACTGAACGGTAAACTGACCGGTATGGCTTTCCGCGTACCAACAGCTGATGTTTCTGTAGTTGACCTGACAGTTCGTCTGGAAAAATCTGCTACATACGATGAAATTAAAGCCGCTATGAAATCAGCTTCTGAAAATGAAATGAAAGGTATCCTTGGTTATACAGAAGATTCAGTAGTTTCAACTGATTTCACAACTGATGCGCGTACCTCTATCTTCGATGCAGGTGCAGGTATCGCCCTGAACGGCAACTTTGTAAAATTAGTAAGCTGGTATGACAACGAATGGGGTTATTCAAATAAATGCCTTGATTTGATTGCGTACATGGATACAGTAAAATAATTTTATCCCTGATATGTTAAATCCCCGACAGCGTTCGTTGCCGGGGATTTTTTCATCAATACAGTTTTTTTTATGCAGAATACCTAAAAAAGGGGATTGTTAGTCTCTCCGAAAATGTTTTTCTTTGTTGTTCAAATTCTGGCAGTTGAAAACAACAGTTCTATATTTTATCAGGTGGTGAAATCTCCGGTTTAAAATCATGTATTCATGAATACCAAACAATTTTTTCTTTCCGACTTAAAAAGTGGCGACGAAGCAATTATCACCAAGGTGCTCGGTCGTGGGGCTTTTCGCAAACGTATAACTGAAATGGGGTTTGTGAAAGGAAAGAAGGTTACGGTCATCAAAAGTGCCCCATTGCTCGACCCAATCGAGTATGAGATCATGGGTTACAAGATTTCATTACGCAGGAGTGAGGCCGAGTTGGTTGAAGTTGTTTCTGCAGAACATGCGGAAGAGGTTTTATTGGATGATTTTGGCGGAACTATTGATGAAGAAACCCTGAAAAAAACGGCCATTGAAAAAGGAAAGGTAATCAATGTTGCTCTTGTTGGAAATCCCAACTGTGGTAAAACGACTTTGTTTAATTATGCTTCCGGGTCTCATGAGCGGGTAGGAAACTACAGTGGTGTTACGGTCGATGCCAAGGAGGCTAAGTTTAAACAGGAAGGGTATACTTTCAATATTGTTGATTTACCTGGAACTTACTCCATTACCGAATACTCACCGGAAGAGTTGTATGTGCGCACCCATATTCTGGAGAAAATGCCGGACATTGTCATTAATGTCGTGGATGCCTCCAACTTAGAAAGGAACCTGTTTCTGACAACCCAGCTTATCGATATGAATATCAAAGTGGTAATCGCGCTGAATATTTACGATGAACTGAAAAAGAAAGGAGTTGATTTTGATTACAAATCCCTTGGTAAAATGTTGGGGATACCCATCATCCCAACTGTAGCTTCAAAAGGTAAAGGTATTTCAAAACTCTTTTCCAAATTGATTGAGGTTTATGAGGATAAGGATCCGATAGTGCGTCACGTTCACATCAATTATGGAAAGCTGATTGAAAGAAGTATCAAGGAAATTCAGGATGTAGTTTGGAAAAATCCGTCTGTAACGGATAAAATCTCATCGCGTTTTATTGCTATTAAGTTACTGGAGCAGGATAAGCCTATCAAAAAGATGCTCAAATCCCTGCCGAATGCAGACGAAATCAAAGCGACAACAAAGAAAAATATTCATTTTCTGGAGTCCGAATATGGTGAAAGCTCTGAAACCATCCTGACGGATGCAAAATACGGTTTTATCGCCGGAGCACTTCGTGAAACCTACAAAGAGTCGAAGAAAGAAAAGCGTGTAATTCGTGAAATTGACGATTTGCTTACCCATCGGTTCTGGGGGTTTCCAATTTTCTTTTTCTTTTTATGGCTGATGTTTCAGGCTACTTTTACATTGGGTAGCTATCCCATGGAATGGATCGATGCTGGTGTCGGGTTGCTTGGTAATTGGGTTTCAGGTGTCATGCCGGAAGGTCCGCTGAAAGCTTTGCTGGTCGATGGCGTGATTGGAGGTGTGGGGGGTGTAATCATCTTCCTGCCCAATATCCTGATTTTATTTTTCTTTATTTCGCTGATGGAAGATACGGGTTATATGTCCAGGGCTTCTTTCATCATGGATAAACTGATGCATAAAATCGGTCTGCATGGTAAATCATTCATTCCACTCATCATGGGGTTCGGTTGCAATGTGCCTGCCATTATGGCTACCCGTACTCTTGAAAACCGCAAAGACCGCATTCTGACGATGATTATTACCCCGTTTATGTCGTGTAGTGCGCGACTCCCGGTTTATGTATTGCTGATTTCAGCCGTTTTTCCTAAAAATCAGGGAATCGTGTTGTTTTCAATTTATTTTACCGGTATTTTGCTGGCAATCGTTACTGCCCTGATCATGAAAAGAGTAGCCTTTGCCAAAAAAGACGTGCCTTTTGTAATGGAGCTACCTCCCTATCGCATCCCTACCATGCGTAATACCCTCATGCACATGTGGCACAAGGGGCGTGAATACCTCAAGAAAATGGGAAATGTTATTTTAATTGCTTCCATTATTATTTGGGCATTAGGTTATTATCCACGCGATGTGGAGTACTCAGTTGACTACGACACTCGGATTCAGCAGATTGAACAACAAAAAACAATAGCTGGTAGCGAAAAAGAATTGCAGATACAACAACTCGAAATAGCCCGGGAGTCAGAAAGACAAGAGAAATCATATATAGGAAGGATGGGGCATGCCGTTGAACCCGTCATCAGTCCATTGGGATTTGACTGGAAAATGGGTGTGAGTATTTTAACGGGACTGGCAGCAAAGGAAATTGTTGTCAGCACCATGGCTGTATTGTATCAATCGGGAGTAGATGCGGGCGATGAAGCGCAGGAGACACTTAAATATAAGTTGGTGGAGCAAAAACACAACACGGGTGTGTTGAAAGGCCAACAGGTGTTTACACCTTTAGTCAGTATTGCTTTTATGCTCTTTATCCTGATATACTTCCCCTGTGTAGCCGTAATTGCGGCTATCCGTAAGGAAGCCAACTGGGGATGGGCTATATTTACCATGGTGTATACGACCGGACTTGCCTGGCTGGTAGCATTTCTGGTTTATCAGGTTGGTAGTCTTTTTTAGGAAAAAAATGATTATTTTTGCGGTTGAATTTTCAGGAATATTCCTGGCATAATTTTAAACCGTTAATCATGATATCTTTTACCTTTGCTGTGTTGCTTTTAATAGCAGGTTATTTTATCTACGGAGCATTCACAGAACGTGTCTTTGGTGTTGAAAAAGATCGTCCTACACCTTCAGTTGCCAATCCCGATGGTGTTGACTATGTCCCGCTTCCCTGGTGGAAAGCGTTTTTAATTCAGTTTCTGAATATTGCTGGACTCGGACCTATTTTTGGTGCCATCATGGGCATTATGTACGGTCCCGCAGCTTTTCTGTGGATTGTGCTGGGGACTATTTTTGGTGGAGCTGTACATGATTATCTATCCGGCATGATGTCTGTGAGAAGCAACGGCGCCGGTCAGCCTGAGCTTGTTGGAAGAGAATTGGGTGGTAAAGTGAAAATTTTCATGCGCTTTTTTTCTATTGGTCTGATGGTGCTCGTGGGAGCAGTATTTGTCTCAGGTCCTGCTGAACTGTTGAATAATATGACTTCAGGTTATATTGGTGTCATCTGGTGGGCAGTCATTATTTTTGCATATTATATTCTGGCAACATTGCTGCCTATCGATAAGATTATCGGTAAAATTTATCCTTTTTTTGGTGTTGCCTTGCTGATTATGGCAGTTGGCATTATGGCTGCTATGTATATTAATAACGCTCCCGTTCCGGAGTTCACAGAAGGCTTTGCCAATCAGCATCCAAATAATCTCCCAATATTTCCTATGATGTTTATTTCTATTGCCTGTGGAGCTATTTCAGGATTTCATGCTACCCAGTCACCACTGATGGCGCGGTGCATCCAGAACGAGAAATTCGGGCGTAGGGTGTTTTATGGTTCGATGGTAGCGGAAGGAATAGTCGCGTTGATTTGGGCGGCAGCGGCATCCAGTTTCTTTGGATCTGTTGAGGGCCTGCAGCAGTTCGTGGCGGATTTGGCGCCTACAGCTAACAAGCCCGCTGTTATTGTGGATGTAATTGCCAAGTCATGGCTTGGTCCGGTTGGAGGATTCCTTGCTCTGTTGGGTGTGGTAGCAGCTCCTCTTTCAACAGGAGATACCGCGTTGAGGTCAGCCAGGTTAATGACGGCCGACTTTATCAAACTCGACCAACATTCGTTTAAAAACCGATTGATACTGGCATTGCCGATTTTCATCATCACTTTTGCGTTGTTACAGATCAATTTTGATATAATCTGGAGATACTTTGCGTGGTGGAATCAGACTTTGTCGGTGTTTACCCTGTGGGCCATTACGGTTTATCTGGCAAAACGTAAAAAATTTTATGGAATATCTTTATTGCCTGCTATTTTCATGACTGCTGTTACGGTTACGTATATTTTGCTGGCTCCGGAGGGGTTCAGGTTGTCGCCGGTTATTTCCTATAGTGTTGGGATTGGCACAGCGGTCGCAATGCTTATACTTTTTTATATCAAAAAACCAAAATTAAGAATTGATTAAGTGTTTTAAAATCAATAACTTGTTTTTGATAGATGTCATTATTAAAATGTAAATTGCTGTATTTATAAATAAATACTTTAATTTTACGCCCGAATTGATTCTAATACGAACCCTAATTTAATTTAAGATGTCGGTTGTCATAAAGGAAGTCAGAACAAAAAGTGAGTTGAAGAAGTTTATCTGGTTTGGTATCAACATGTATAAAGAGTGTCCATACGCTGCTCCTCCTTTGATGATGGATGATTTGATGAACTTGTCGAAAGGAAAGAATCCGGCGCTTGATTTTTGTGATACAGCATATTTTCTGGCTTATCGCGGGAAAGAAATCGTGGGTCGTATTGCGGGAATTATTCATCCGGTTGCCAATGAAACGTGGAATCACAAGAATGCTCGTTTCGGATGGATTGATTTTATTGATGATACGGAGGTGTCTGATGCCCTGTTTGATGCAGTGGAGAATTGGGCCAGATCGAAAGGTATGGATCACCTGCATGGTCCGCTCGGGTTTACCGACCTAGATAATGAAGGCGCTCTGATTGAAGGATATGATAAAGCAAGTACGCTGGCGACTATTTACAATTATCCCTATTATATTCAGCACTATGAAAGAAGGGGATTTGTTAAGGAAATCGACTGGAATGAATACCTGATTACAGTACCGGAAGTTTTTCCAGAAAGATTCTTCAGAATTGCTGAGATTGTAAAACAAAAATACAAACTCAAACCGGTGAAACTGAAGTCGAAGAAAGAGGTCGTAAAACGGTATGCTAAAAAGATATTTGACTTGTTGAATGATAGTTATAAGGATTTATTCGGTTATACAAAATTAAACGATGACCAGATATATTTTTATATCAAATTATATTTTAGTTTTTTCCGTTTGGACACGGTGGTGTTGGTGGTTGATGAACAGGATAATCTGGTTGCCCTTGGAGTAGGAATGCCAAGTTTTACAAAAGCTTTGCAAAAAGCAAAAGGGCACTTGTTTCCCTTTGGCTGGTGGTATATGTTGCAGGCATTGAAAAAAAACGACCTGATTGACTTGTATTTGATGTCGGTGCATCCCGATTATCAGAATAAAGGTGTGAATGCCATCGTTTTTGCAGAAATGATGCCTAATGCCGCAAAGAACGGTTACAAGTTTGCTGAAACCAATCCCGAACTCGAGTCCAACACCAAAATGGCTTCCCAATGGGATAGTTTTGAGTACGTAAATCATAAAAAACGCAGGGCATATATTAAAAAGCTCTGAAAAAGATAAAGTTTTGACACGGAAATTTGATTTTTTGGTTATTGGCAGTGGTATCGCCGGTATTAGTTTTGCATTGAAAGCTTCCCGGTATGGTACGGTTGCGCTGCTCAGTAAATCGTCGCTGGATGATTCGAATACGGCGTATGCCCAGGGTGGTATCGCGGCTGTGACATACAGTCCCGATAGTTTTGAAAAGCATATTGAAGACACATTGAATGCCGGTGATGGTCATTGTGATTTGGCTGCTGTTGAGAAAGTTATCCGGGAAGCTCCTGCTCAAATAGAGGAGTTGCTAAGCTGGGGAATTGACTTCGATCGTGATGAGGATGGTAAGTTCGATTTGCACAAAGAAGGTGGCCATTCTGAATTCCGGATTCTGCATCATAAAGACAATACCGGATTTGAGATTCAACAGGCATTGATCCGAAAACTTCGTTCCGAAAAGAATATTGAGGTCTTTGAAAATTATTTTGCCATTGAGATAATTACGCAGCACCATTTGGGAGAAGTGGTTACCATGCACACCCCGAATATTGAGTGTTATGGTGCTTATGTGCTGGATAACAAAACGAACCAGATTCATACCTTCCTGTCGAAGGTAACCCTGCTTGCAACAGGGGGTATCGGAAGCGTGTATGCAACAACGACTAATCCGGATGTGGCTACGGGAGATGGAATTGCTATGGTTCACCGGGCACGGGGCGTTATCAGGGATATGGAATTTGTACAGTTTCACCCAACGGCATTATACCATCCCGGAGAGCGGCCAACCTTCCTGATTACGGAGGCTATCAGAGGCTATGGAGCTGTATTACGGACGCAGGACGGACGTGAGTTCATGCATAAATATGATGAAAGGGGTTCGCTGGCGCCCCGTGATATCGTAGCGAGAGCGATTGATAATGAGATGAAAACACGGGGACATGATTATGTGTATCTGGATGTGACGCATAAGGAGGCGGAAGAAACAAAAAATCATTTTCCCAATATTTATAAGAAATGTTTGGAGTTGGGAATTGATATTACCAAAGATTTTATCCCGGTTTCGCCCACACAGCATTATCTTTGTGGTGGTATTGCAGTCGATTTGAATGCCAGCTCATCAATTAATCGTTTGTACGCTGCCGGCGAATGCTCTTGCACAGGTTTGCATGGTGCAAATCGTTTGGCATCAAATTCGCTGATAGAAGCCATCGTGTATGCCGATGCGGCGGTAAAAGATGCTGTTGAGCGTATTGGAGAATACAAGTGGAATGAATTGATTCCTGACTGGGACGATGAAGGAACCAAACTCCCGGAAGAAATGGTGTTGATTACCCAGAGTTTCAGGGAAGTGGAGCAAATTATGAGTACTTATGTAGGCATTGTTCGTTCTAACCTCCGGTTGAAAAGGGCCATGAGCCGCCTGGAAATATTATTTAAAGAAACAGAGGATTTGTTCGATAGATCGGTGGTTTCAAGGGAAATATGCGAACTCAGAAACGTTATCAGTGTGGCATACCTGATCATTAAACATGCCCTGAGAAGAAAAGAAAGCAGGGGGTTGCATTACACAGTTGATTATCCCAAAAGAATGAATCCTGTATAAACACGTTATGCGTTATTAATATTGAAAATTATTTTATCTATTCAACATGTGTAAAAGACTTTACATATTATTTTTAATCGTTTTGATGTTCTCATTTTTTGCTAAATTAGCTGCCCAGCAAGATCAGAACAGACCGTCAGTCATCAGGATTGAAGGTACAGGCGAATTTTCCAGAACTGATTCTGAACGATCGTCTGCAACGAGTCAACAAATTATTTCTGCTGAAGGTTTTAGTTACTATACTACCTCTGCCGGTATTTACATGTATTTTCCCAGACCGAATAACAATGTCAGGTTATTCGCGTTAACCGGACAGTTACTTTGGAGTGGTGAACTGGTTTCGGGTCGTTTCTTTATTCCTACCGGAGAGGGTATTTATTTTTTAAGGGTGAATAACAAGAGTTATAAGGTGAGCTGTAAGTAGTGAACAGCGGAAAGCGAAGAACGGAAAACGTAGGGGCGCAATGCTTGCGCCCAGATAGCAGAAAACGGAAAAACAGATATTAGTTAACAATTAAATAGTTAATTCAATGATTAAGCATATTGTGTTTTTTTGTATTGTTGATGAAGCAGAAGGTAAAAATAAAGCTGAGATCATGCAATACATAAAAAAGGAGTTGGAAAATCTCATCAATTTAGTTCCTCAGTTGCGTAAAATAGAGGTGGGAATTAATCATCCGGAAGCTCCTGTAGGTAACTTTGATTTATCCTTGTATACTGAATTTGATTCTATGGCTGACCTGGATGCTTATCAGGTACATCCAGAGCATAAAAGAGTGGCAGCCTATATCGGAAAAGTAAAAATATCCCGCGCTTGCGTGGATTATGAAGTGTAAACTTTGATTTTCTCTAAGCGTTTGTTTTAACCAGTTTATTGTTTGTTTATCATGTGGAAAGATTTTTTCTTCTTCTCCGGCTCTCAACGTGCCGGAATTATTTTGGTTGTTTTTTTGATAGTGATTTCTTCCATCACCAACTATTATCTTCCCCGTTGCTCAGACGATATTTCGTTTGTTGCAGATTCTGCCGATATCACAGAGTTTGAAGATTTTAAAAAATCTCTTGTGTCATTAGATAGCTTGAGAGAAAAACAGCGTTTCGAATCACTTGAGAGAAAATATAATTCTTTCTACAAAGAAAAAAATAAAGAAGAACCCTGCATGTTATTCCCCTTTGATCCGAATGTGTTGGATTCAGCCGGTTTTACTGATCTTGGGTTAAAGCCTTATGTTGCAGCCAATATAATAAAGTACAGGGGAAAAGGAGGACGGTTTAGGGACAAAGAATCGTTTTCACGGGTTTATGGTGTTTCGGAGGAAAAATACCTGGAACTCGAACCCTATATCTCCCTGTCATCCGGAAATCTCGGGACTGCAGATGTTAACGCTGCGCATGATGACAAAGATAAAGTAGTTACCATCGTGGAGTTGAATTCAGCCGACACAGCCGGATTGATGCAAGTTAAAGGAATTGGTAAGGGTTATGCCCGTTCCATCATTCGTTTCCGGCAACAGACAGGTGGTTTTACCTGTGTGGAACAACTCCGTGAAGTTTATGGCATGACACCTGAAAACTTTGCGAAAATCAAGCCTTTTTGTACCGTCAATCCATCGCTGGTAAATCAAATCAATGTCAATACAGCTTCGGTTGACAAACTCAGAGCACATCCTTACCTGAATTTCTACCAGGCCAGACAAATTTACGAATTGCGCAGAAAAAAAGGTAAATTAACAGGTTTAGCTGATTTTAAAGGTCTTTCGGAGTTGAATGATTCGATTCTGTTGAAGATTAAACCTTATTTAAAATTTGAATGATTTTCACCACAAAAGGCACAAAAGAGCGAATAGCGAATAACTAATAGCTTAAATGTAACTTATATGGCTTATATGGTTTTAAAGATTTAAAAGTTTAAACTAATGTTTCAAATGTGGTTTAAAATTTCCTTTTGTGTTTCCTGAGTCTTTCTTTTGTGCCTTTTGTGGTTTCTAAAGTATTATATTCTGCAAAATAAATGCTAAATTTGCATGGATTTTTTATCCCTCTGATTTGGGTCTGAAAACGGAAAATATTTGCTATATGTTATATTTATTGGGCTTTGAATTTTCACTCACTGAATTAATCATTTTCGGTGTGTTGTTGCTGACTTTTATATATCAGGTGTATTATTACCTCACTCATATCCGGATTGTCATACGAAACAACAAAAAAGACAAAGAAGGTAAGCTGGATTTTCAACGGGAACAGTTGCCGGTGTCGGTAATTATCTGTGCAAAAGACGAACTGGAAAACCTGAAAAAGTTTTTGCCTGAAGTGTTGTCGCAAAATTACCCGGATTATGAGGTGATTGTGGTTAACGATGGTGAAGATGAAATGACGGAGATTTTATTGCGCGATTTTAAGAAGATTTATCCTCATCTACGTTCGACTTTTGTTCCCGATGGAGCTAAAAACCTGAGTACCAAAAAACTTGCTCTCACCCTGGGAATCAAAGCAGCTAAAAACGATTGGTTGTTGTTCACCGATGCCGACTGCCTGCCTGAAAGTAAGAACTGGATTGCTTCGATGGCCCGGAATTTTACTCCTAAAGCTGAATTTGTACTTGGTTACGGAGCTTATTTACAGGAAAAAGGGTTTATCAACAGACTGATTACTTACGATACCTTATTCAATGCGCTCCAGTATCTGGGATTTGCAAAAGCGGGTAATCCCTATATGGGGGTGGGACGTAACCTGGCGTATAAAAAAGATGTCTTCTTTCGCCAGAATGGTTTTGCTTCGACACTTCACCTGCGTTCAGGCGATGATGATCTGATGGTGAATCATGCTGCAACAAAGGAAAATACCCGTATTGAAACGTCGGTAGAGAGTATTACCTGGTCGAACCCGAAAAAGAATTTTCGTAACTGGTATTTTCAGAAAGAAAGACATTTGTCGGTTTCAACCTATTACCGGGAAAAAAGTAAAATTTCGCTGGTAGTTGAGCCACTCGTTCGGGGACTGTTTTATTTGTCGTTTATCGCACTGATTGTATTGTCAGCATGGTCGGCAAACTGGTTGTTGTTGGGTGCAACTGCTTTGTTGTTTATTGCCCGGTTTGTTTTACAGTTGTTTATCATCAATAAAACATCCCTGTATTTCGGAGGTAGAAAATATGTACTGACATTGTTGTTGTTCGATATTATATTGCCTGTTATCAATGCCCATATCATGACATTCGGAAGAATGGGTAGTAAGGCCAAATACATCAGTTGGAAGTAATGAATGCTCAAATTTCAGATAAGATGCGTATTGTATTTATGGGAACACCCGATTTTGCGGTTGAGAGCCTCAAGATACTGGTGGAAAATAACTATCAGGTGGTGGGTGTGGTGACAATGCCAGATAAACCGGCTGGTCGTGGACATAAAATTCAGTTCTCGGCGGTGAAACAATATGCCCTTGAGCAAAACTTACCCTTATTGCAGCCGGAAAAACTGAAAGATGAGTTGTTCTTGCAGGAACTTCGTGCTTTAAAAGCTGACCTGCAGATTGTCGTGGCTTTCCGTATGTTGCCGGAAGTGGTTTGGAATATGCCCCGATTCGGAACATTTAATCTGCATGCGTCTCTGTTACCTCAATACCGGGGTGCTGCTCCCATCAACTGGGCAATTATCAATGGGGAAAAAGAAACCGGCGCAACCACTTTTTTCCTGACCCACGAAATTGATACCGGTAAAATCATCCTGCAGGAGAAAATCAGCATTGCCGATGAAGATGATGCGGGGGTAGTACATGACAAACTGATGGTGATGGGTGCGCAAATGGTAAAAAAGACGGTTGATTTGATTGCTGAAGGTAAGGCAGATGCCATAGACCAATCGGTTTTCGTAACGGGTGACGTCGCGTTAAAATCAGCTCCAAAGCTCTTTAGAGACAATTGCCGGATTGATTTATCTAAATCTGTCGAAGAGGTATATAATCTGGTGCGGGGCTTGTCGCCATATCCGGCTGCGTGGACGGAAATCCAGCTTCCTGGTTTCTCTGAACCAATGGTATGCAAAGTTTTTAAGACTGAAAAGGAATATGCCAATCACAAGCTTGAACCCGGCTCTGTTCATACCGATGGAAAGAAATTCCTGAAAATTGCCCTGAAAGATGGCTTCATCAACCTGACAGAAATCCAGGCGCCCGGGAAAAAGCGGATGGATGCAGGGTCATTCCTGAGAGGGCTGAGGTAAAGATCTTCTTTTGCAGAAAAATACCTAAAAATAGGGATGCTTTTCATTTGTTGGAATTAAATTCCCACCGTATCTTTGTGTTGTTTTTCTGGCGGTATAAAAATACAACCACATCAATCAATTATCCATTTATTTTTTTTGCGAAATGCAAAACAATAAAAGACAAATTTCGGGTTATCTGCTGACAATATTATTTGTCTTTTATTTTGCGTCCACTAATTTTTTCAAACACGTCCATGTTGATGATAATAATCGCCTGATTGTTCACTCTCATCCATTTTCTTCAGAGTCTAATCACCAGCATAATACAGCGTCTTTTCAGTTAATCGATAAATTATCTGGTTTTATTGTTGGATTGATTGTCCTGGGTCTGTCGCTTTTGGCTGTATTTGAATTGAGCGCGATCTTTACAGCTACCCATAATCAACATGTCAGAACAGTCGCTTTTCTTACTTCTTGTTTTTCCCGTCCACCTCCCCAAGTCTGAATTTACATTCGTTTGAAGATACAGTTTTGTGTCTTGTTTAACCGGAATATCCTTTTCGGTCAGCTATTATAGTGTATTTATTCAGAAAATCTTTATATAAATGAAGCTTAAAGTATTTATTGCCCTGTTGTTTTGTTCTGTTGTATTATATGCACAGACACAGTATATTGCAGAAGAATCGATTGAGAATGTTACCGCCCGTGTCAGAAAGACCGATGCCAATGTTTTTGGGCATGCAGTCGATAAAAACACCTCTGAGCACATTAGTTTTATTACCATCAGAGTAAAAGGCAGCACCCTGGGTACAGCAACAGATGCTACCGGACATTTTAATCTGCGTAATCTGCCGGCTGATGAGCTGACGGTTGTTGCATCGGGAGTTGGTTATAAAACGAAAGAAGCCAGGGTTAAATTAGAAAGCGGAAAATCCATCGAGTTGAATTTCGAAATGGAAGAAGATGCCGTGATGCTCGATAATATCGTTGTATCGGCAAACCGAAACGAGACCAGAAGAAGAGAAGCCCCCAGCATCGTGAACGTGGTAACAGCTAAATTGTTAGAGAACACCAACTCGGTTTGTCTGGCTCAGGGATTGAATTTTCAGCCCGGACTTCGTGTTGAAAATAACTGTCAGAACTGTGGTTTTCAACAAGTCAGAATCAACGGACTCGAAGGTCCGTATTCTCAAATTCTGATTGATAGTCGTCCTATTTTCAGTGCTTTGGCCGGCGTGTATGGCATCGAGCAGATTCCGGCCAATATGATCGACCGTGTGGAAGTGGTTCGTGGCGGTGGTTCAGCCTTGTTTGGTTCCAATGCCATCGCGGGAACTATCAATATCATCACCAAAGAACCTCTGAGTAGCAGTCTGACCGTGAGCAATTCAACCATGTTCATCGGTGGAACTTCTGCGGATATCAACACTTCGGTGAATGCCGCGCTGGTTGCTGATGATTATCGTACCGGGGTAAGTATTTACGGTTCTTCCCGTCAGCGGGAAGGATGGGATGCCAACGGAGATGGTTTTACGGAAATAGGATTGATAACAGCCCGAAACATCGGTTTCCGTTCCTACTTTAAAACCGGAGATCAAAGTAAACTAACCGCTGAATATCATAACCTGAGCGAATTTCGCCGGGGTGGTAACAAATTACATTTGCCTGCTCATCAGGCGGATATTACCGAACAAACTGATCACAACATCAATACCGGAGGGGTAAAATGGGATTTTTTTACACCTGATTACAAACACCGGTTGAACCTGTTTACCTCTGCGCAAAAAATAAAAAGAGACAGTTATTATGGCGCCGGTCAGGATCCGAATGCGTACGGTTTGACCAACGATCTTTCCTGGGTGGCCGGTGCGCAGTATGCGTATTCGTTTGACAAACTGTTGTTTATGTCTTCTGATTTTACTGTTGGCACAGAGTATAACTACAATAAACTGACAGATGAACAATTGGCTTATGAACGTCAGATCAATCAGGAAATGAATATTAAAAGCATTTTCCTTCAGAACGAATGGAAGAACAAAACGTTAAGTTTGCTGATGGGGTTGCGTTATGACAAACACAACCTAATTGAGAAGCCTATTTTTAGTCCGAGGGTGAACCTCCGTTACAATCCCAAAGAGTGGGTGAATTTTCGTGCCAGTTATGCCGAAGGTTTTCGTGCGCCTCAGGCTTTCGATGAAGACCTGCACCTGACGGCTGTGGGAGGTGTGGTGCAGATTATTGTGCTTGACCCTGAATTGAAGCCGGAACATTCAAGGAGTTACAGTGTTTCGGCTGATTTCTATAGGAATTTTGGAAAAGTACAGACTAACCTGCTTGTTGAAGGCTTTTACACAGAAATAGATGATGTGTTTTACCTCGAAGAAGCGGGAGTGGATGCCACCGGTCAGACTCAGTTGATGCGTAAAAACGGTTCAGGAGCTGTAGTGAAAGGAATTAATATTGAGGGGAAGGTTATTCCATCTGTCAAAACAAATATACAGGCCGGCTTTACCATTCAGCAAAGTTTATACAAAGAGGCGGAAAGCTGGAGCGAAAACCCAAATCTGGCACCCCGTCGGGAGATGTTCCGTTCCCCCAACCTGTACGGATATCTGACGACCTCCTATAACCCGTTGAAACAAATGACAGTTGCTTTGTCGGGGACTTACACAGGGAGCATGCTTGTTCAGCATTATGGTGTTGAAGTTGATGATGATACAGAAGTCTGGACGCCAGATTTCTTTGATTTGGGATTAAAGCTATCCTACGATTTCAAATTAAGTAAAGGTGCAAAGTTACAGCTGAATGGTGGTATTCAGAATATCTTCAATAGTTTTCAGCAGGATTTTGATACCGGAGAAACCCGTGATGCAGGATATATGTATGGTCCGTCTTTACCTCGTTCGTTCTATGCAGGATTGAAACTGAACTTGTAAGAAACTGGTTTTTTACAGAAAAGTCACAGGTTAAATTTTAAGAGACGCGCTGTTTGAGCCTTGAAAAGGCGAGTTTGCGGATTTTAAAATTTAACCTGTGACTTTTCTGTAAAACCAACATGCTTATATGTAACTTCTATGACTTATATGGTTGAAAAAAGAATTTAAAACCCTTTCAGATTCTCAATCAGCACCTCATTTTCTTCCCTTGTTCCAACTGTAATCCGGATGCAACCTAAGCATAAAGATACCGTGTTGCGGTTTCGTACGATGATGCTTTTATTGACCAGATATTGATATACCGCATTGGCATCATCGACTTTCACCAGCACAAAATTGGCATCAGTAGGGTAGATGTGTTTGATGATATCCAGTTTCTGAAGTTCATCTGTCAGCCAGGCTCTTTCCGAAATCAGTGCTTGTACCCAATTGCTGACCTGTTCTTTTTCCTGCAGGGCTTTCAAAGCTTGTTTCTGTGTCAGGATATTGATGTTATACGGATATTTGATTTTATTCAGTACCTGTACAATTTCCACGGAAGCGAAAGCCATGCCGAGACGAATTGCTGCACTGCCCCAGGCTTTTGAGAATGTTTGCAGGATGACTAAATTTGGAAATTCATGAAGCTTTGTAGCAAAACCGGGTTGGGATGAAAAATCGATATAGGCTTCGTCAACAACAACAATACCCTTAAAGTTTTTGAGTAGCTTCGCGATTTCATCCTGATTCAGACTGTTGCCGGTTGGGTTATTGGGTGAACACAGCCACATCAGTTTTGTTTTCTCATCGGCGGCCTGCAACATCTCGTCCGCAGAAAAATCAAAAGAGTTGTTTAACAATACCTTGCGGTATTCGATGTCGTTGATGTTCGCACAGACCTTATACATGCCGTAAGTCGGCTCAATGGCCACCACATTGTCGATGCGGGGTTCGCAAAACGCACGGAAGAGTAAATCTATCGGTTCGTCGCTGCCGTTGCCTAAAAAGATATTGGTCGCCGGAACATGCTTAATTTCAGATATGGCTTCCTTGACTTTCCATTGCAAAGGATCGGGGTAGCGGTTATACGGAGCATTGTATGGATTTTCGTTTGCATCTAAATACACCGATGCCTCTCCCTTGAACTCATCCCTTGCACAGGAATAAGGTTGCAATTCCGCGATATTTTTCCGTAATATATTTTTGATGTTCATTTGAATTTATTGTCTAATGTTTGTCGTGGGATGTTGATTGTGATTGTGCGTAGAGACGCGATTAATCGCGTCTCTACCGGTTTCCAAAATTCGTCCCCGGTTTCCAAAATTATCTACCGGTTTTCATTATTCGTCCCTGTCTTCGAGTAACCTGATTTTAACCGCATTGCTATGCGCTTGCAATTCCTCGTTTTCGGCCATCAGGATTATGGCGTTGCTGAGGTTAGTCAGGCCTTCTTTCGTAATTTCCTGGAAGGTAACTTTGCGCAGGAAGCTATCCAGATTCACACCACTATATGCCTTAGCATAACCATTAGTTGGCAGCGTGTGATTGGTACCCGATGCATAATCGCCGGCACTCTCGGGTGTATAATTACCCAAAAATACGGAACCGGCATTTACAATATTCTCTGCAACTCCCTTGTAATATCTGGTGGCAATAATCAAATGTTCCGGAGCGTACTCATTGGTCATTTCAACAGCCTCTTCCAGGGTTTTAACCAATATGATTTTACTATGCTCCAATGCTTTTTTAGCAAACTCCTTGCGTGGAAGTTCTGCTAACTGGATGTTAATTTCTTCCAGTACTTTTTCAATCAATTCCTCGCTTGTTGTTATCAGAATGGATTGACTGTCGACACCATGCTCTGCCTGTGAAAGCAAATCCGAAGCCACAAAAGCCGGGTTGGCAGTTTCATCAGCAAGGACTTCTACTTCCGACGGACCGGCAGGCATGTCAATAGCCACATCTTTCAGTGATACAAGTTGCTTGGCAGCAGTTACATACTGGTTGCCCGGACCGAAAATTTTATACACTTTAGGAACTGTTTCGGTACCATAAGCCATTGCTGCAATGGCCTGAGTGCCACCGATTTTGAAGATGCGATGCACGCCGGCAACCTTTGCCGCGTATAAAACTGCCGGATGAATATTGCCTGATTTGTCAGGTGGAGAGCATAAAATGATTTCCTTGCATTCGGCAATTTGTGCCGGAATAGCCAGCATCAGCACTGTCGAAAATAATGGTGCTGTGCCACCGGGAATATATAAACCCACTTTTTCGATGGCAATTGCTTTCTGCCAGCAATAAACACCGGGCGAAGTCTGAATCTCCTTTAGTTCTGGTTGCTGTTCTGAATGAAACTTCCAGATATTTCGTTTGGCCATTTCGATTGCCTGTTTCAATAATGGCGCAACCGACTTTTCTGCTGACTCAATTTCGGTTTTGGTGACCTCAATAGCATCCATATCAACGCCATCGAATTGTTGGGTGTATTTTTTTACAGCCTTGTCTCCATTCGCACGCACATCCTCCAGAACCTGACTAACAGATGCAAAAAGGTTGGAACTGTCGAATACCGGTCGGGTAAGCAAGCTGTTCCATGTCTCACGGGCGGGATATTTAATTATTTGCATAAGTAGTTATTTTATAGCCTGACACGCCTGGTAAAAATCATTCCATTGCTTATATAGTTCCTTCATTCCTCCTGATAAAACCAAATTTGCTCCGCTGGAAGCAAGTACTTCCGTATCAATAGGTCCGGTGTTGATAGCTATTGTAAACAGACCTGCGGCAACTGATGACTCAACTCCAAGCGGTGCATTTTCTATTACCACAATTTCCCAGGGGTTGAGTCCTGATTTCTCTAATGCCTTAAGATAAGGTTCCGGCGAGGGTTTACCTTGTTTTACATCATAAGCCGTTATCATTCTTTCTTTTACGAAAACATCCGGAAAATAATCATCCAAGCTGTTCAACAATGAAGGCTGACCTGAACCGGTTACCAGAAAAATAGTCAGATTCTGTTGTTTTACTTTTTCAATCAATTCAGTTGCATACGGCATGGTCAGAATTTCACCGAGTGCCTCAAGATGCAGCGTTTTTGTTTCGTAAATTTGTTCTTGTTCCTCCAGCGTCGCTGTTCTTCCAAATGTCCTCATGTAGGCGCTGTTGATGGTATCATGACCAACACGCCCTTCATTGAGGTATGCCTCCTCGATTGTGAACGGAATATCCAGTCCGTTCATCGTTTTTACCCATGCCTGTGAATGATTCTCCATTGAATCAAGCAGAACACCATCCATGTCGAAAAAGACCGCTTTGAGTTGAAATTCAGGATAATTATTTTGTTGAATGAATTTTTTTATTTCTGTGACAAACATCTGTTAAAAATATTTTTTGCAAAGATACTTATTTTCAGTTTAAATTCTAACAAAAATACAGTGCGTCTTGTTTCATTATTAAAAAAAACTTTGTACTTTTGCGACTCCAAATTAAGATCGGGGTGTGGCGCAGTTGGTAGCGCGCTACGTTCGGGACGTAGAGGTCGCAGGTTCGAGTCTTGTCACCCCGACTTTTTCAAAACTCGTCTGAGTTTCTTAATCACACTGTCCTTTGTGTTTTATTTAAAAAAACTAATATGAAAAAAGTACTTTCCCCTTTGTTGTTTGTGGTCTCTCTTTTTGTAGTTTCCTGTGACTTTTCAGGGGAATCGAATTATACCCCGGGTATCTTTCTCATGCAACGCCCGTTAACCAATAACAATGATTCGCTTGATATTGAAGTAACCGGAGAGCAGGGGCTGTTATTGATGGATACAATTCAGGTTGGTGATACGGTACTGTTTGCTGTGCGATTTGAGGCCTATGCGAACCGTTTGACAGCGTTGAGCCTGAAACATACACCGGCTAATGCTGCAAAAATATTGCTGCCTCCGGTTGAGAGACTGGATTCGACTTTCAATTCAAACTCAGACTATGACAAGGGGGAATTTTACCTTGATCCACTTTATAGTACCTTATTTATGGTTTTCAGTTATGTCGCGTTAGAACCGACAACGGATGCCCAGCTTGAAATGACGGTTATTTCGGATGCTAAGTTTGATGGTGGTGGATATGGTTCCAATTATGCTGTTGTAAAACTCAAAACTCCTATTAAACCCTGAAAGTTTAAGCACCCGGATTTTTTCCGAAAAAACTAAAGTTGACATTGCCGTATTTCCGATGGAATAGAAAATCCGGATGGGTGTCAAATTGATGCTTTGCCCCATGTTCCAGGATGAAGAGACCATCTTCTTCCAGTAAATCGTGACTGAAAATCAAATCGGGAAGTGTTGTTAATTTCTCAAGATCATAAGGAGGGTCTGCAAAAATCAAATCGAATTTGCTGTGACAAGCAGGTATGAACCTGAATACATCAGCTTTATGGAGGAAGTAATTGTCAATTTTCAGTTCGCTGCAAACTTTGCGGATAAAAGTCCCGTGCTTCTCATTTAGCTCAACGGCAACAACTTCCCTGCATGCTCTTGAGATGCATTCTATACCGATGCTTCCTGTGCCCGCAAACAAGTCGAGCATCCTGATTCCTTCAAAGTCAATCCTGTTGTTTAATAAATTAAACAATCCTTCTTTGGCAAAATCAGTTGTGGGTCTCGCTGTGATTTTCGAACTTGCCTGTATGCGTCTTCCCTTGAACTTTCCACTGATGATTCTCATATCGCTGTCGGAATGTTTTTAAGATTGATCGATGGAAAATAATTTCTCAGGATATCTTCAGGAAGTATGCTGATATCGCTTTCCCTGTAAATTGTAATTTGTATCGTTTCGTGGTTGAAATGCAAATGATGCAGTATGTTCAATACATGGTAAACAATATCTTCTTCAGTCTGAAAAGGGTAGCTGTTGAGCAGTTGTATGCTGTTGCCGCGCGAGGCCAGACAGTCGGCTTTCCCTGATCTGAGCCAAATTGATATCTGTTCTCCGGTTGCTTTCTGGTTTGCTTCAATCAGTTGGTGCAGGTGATGTTGTATGCTTATCTGCGGGAAAATAGTTTGTACTGCTTTGATAGCTTGTTTGTCGAATGCATAAATGAGTATGGAACCGGTATGCTGATAATAGGTGTGAAGAACTTGTGATGCTTCTGTCAGAGCAGGATGTTGTAACTGTAAAAAATATTTTGCTTTATCCGCATCGAAATGAATGGCAGGAATCAGTGTGTATACATCTGCTACAGTAACCAGACTGACAGATGTAAACCCGGGTAATGATGCGCATACTGAACCCAAACATTGTGTCAAATCAGCATTATGTATACTGTGACGTTCTGAGGATAACAAATCATTATCTTCTGAGTATACAGATAAAGAAAATCCATCCGGAGACATCCGGATGGATAAACTATATGACTTATCGGTGAGGTTTATATGCATCTCTCCCCGTTTAATGGATTATTCCCAGTTACCGGCAAAGTTGTTAGGCTCGTTGACTGCTCCTACTTTTAGACCGGCATATTTTTCCAACTTTTCCTGTAAATCAATCAGGTTTAATGTTTCCTGACGGTTCACGTCGAAGAGGAAAGTTCTGTATGGCGCACGGATTTCGCATAATGGAATCGAAATGCCGTTTGAACTTACATAACTGTTGTTTAATTCCATCTCAAAAACAACTTGTTCCGAGAAAGGAATGTATTTCAGATTCTCAATTTGTTGAGGCGTGAATTTGTTTTCATACAATGCCTGCAAAAGTGAAACCGTGGTTGTGTCACGACGGAATCCTGTAAGTCCGTTTTCCGTAATTTCACGTTGATTTCCCCTGCGCACGATTGCAGCAGCTTTGGCTTCGGTTAATCCGGCCAGCAATTGTGCGTCGGACAAAACGCCTTCTTTGAGAACGACTTTTTTCTTACCTGTTTTAATAAACGTAACCAGAGAATCCAGACTTCCGGTGTAATAACCCTTTTGATCTCTGTGCTCAATCTGAGCTGTTCTCAAATTGATAAGTGTTTCGATTACGACCTTCTCTCTTTGTGCTCTTTCACGTTCAAACTTAATGGGAGTAAGAATACTCATGATACATAAATATGTAAGCATTCCGATAGCAGCGAACAGTAGAACTTTGATTGTTGTTTTCATATGAAATGTTAAATTTTTTCCTGTCTTATTAAACGTTCATTAAAATATTACTTTACTTTTGATGCACGTTTCATCTCTTTGAATTAATTGTATTTAGCTGAACGGATCAACTTTGTCTCAAAAAGTTTTTGAGCATGCAAATTTAAAAAGAAAATCCAATCTTGCCAATAATATGAAAGGTTTTTTTGATTTATTTTATCTTGTCGGTAGTATTTAGGTGAATTTCTCTAAAAATCAGACTTACAACTATCTTACTTTCTAAATCTGTCGTATATTTGCATTGTACTGTGATTCCACACCAATAAATTGTTAACATGCATGTGATGTCAAAACAATCGCCAATAGTTCAGTCTTATACAGGTTTTCTCAGGTCTCACGGGAAATTGTTTTCTCATGCAGAAAGGTTGGAATTAAAACGCCTGTATAAGCAGTATTATCTGCATCCGGCCTCAAAGTCTGTCTATCCCGGAAATCCGGTGTTGTATAAACTGAATGTCACAGAAATTATCCTCGAAGAAGTCGGGCTGGGCAAAACGGCAGTACTTGCCTTTTTGCTGCACGAAATGGTAAGGGATAACCTGATTCGCATTGAAGATATCGAGCATCGGTTCAGAACTCCGGTCGGACCGGTGATTTCCGGCTTATTGCGTGTCCGGGAATTGTATGCAAGAAGTGCTTCTCTTGAATCGGAAAATTTCAGGAAACTATTGTTGACTTTTGCTGAAGATGTCAGGGTGATTCTGATTATCATAGCGGAACAGATGCAGGTAATGAGAAATTTGCATGAATACCCGGATGATGCCAGGTTGAATATCGCCCGGGAGTGTTCGTTTTTATATGCTCCGCTGGCCCACAGAATGGGCTTGTATGCCATTAAAACGGAGCTTGAGGATTTATCGCTGAAGTTTACCAACCGGGAAATTTATTCAGAAATAGCTCATAAACTGAATGAAACGAAAAGGTCCAGGGAAAAATACATTCGTGAATTTATCGAACCTTTAAAAGAGAAGTTATCTACAATGGGTTATGAATTCTCGATTAAAGGACGTACCAAGTCGATTCATTCCATTTACAACAAGATTAAGAAGCAAAATACCTCGTTTGAGAATATTTACGACCTTTTCGCGATCAGAATTATTTTTGATGTACCGCAGGAAAAGGAGAAGGCTGCCTGCTGGCAGGCTTATTCTGTGGTGGCCGATATGTATCAGCCGAACCCGAAACGATTGCGTGACTGGCTTTCCATTCCCAAATCAAACGGTTATGAGAGTCTGCATACCACGGTACTCGGACCGCAAAACAAGTGGGTTGAGGTGCAAATCAGGACCAGGAGAATGGATGAGGTTGCTGAAAAGGGATTGGCGGCACACTGGAAATACAAAGGTGTTCAGGGTGATTCTGATATGGATGAATGGTTGAAGAGTATCCGTGAAATCCTGGAAAACCCGGAGTTGAATGCCATTGACTTCATGGATGAGTTCAAGTTGAATCTCTATGACGAGGAGGTGTTTGTATTTACACCTAACGGCGATTTACATAAACTGCCAAAAGGAGCTACTGCCCTTGATTTCGCGTTTTCAATTCACTCTGGTCTCGGATCGAAATGTGTTGGAGCTAAAGTTAACGGCAAGAATATGCCGATAAAATATGTCCTTAATAACGGCGATCAGGTGGAGGTGCTTACATCGCCTACTCAAAAACCAAATCAGTCGTGGCTCAAGATTGTAACAACCTCTAAGGCCCGGAATAAAATCAGACAGGCTCTGAAGGAAATTGAGTTTAAAGATGCCGAACTGGGTCGTGAGATTTTATCCCGTCGGTTTAAGAACTGGAAAATTGAACTGGAAGAAGGCCGGATTTCAAAATTGGCCAGAAAGAAAGGCTATAAAACGGTCAGCGACTTTTACCAGGAACTGGCTTCAGAAAAACTGGATATTCTGGAGGTAAGAGAGGCATATCTGGAACTTGAGAAAAAGGACTCTTTTGAAATCCCGGTTGAAACACGAAGTGCTGAGAGTTTTACCAAGGATGCTCCTGCTCCGGATACCACGGGAAAAGAAGATGTGCTGATTATTGGGCAGGACCTGAAAAATGTGGATTTCAAACTGGCAAAATGTTGTAACCCAATTTATGGTGATGAGGTGTTTGGTTTTGTGTCGGTAAGTGGTGGGATAAAAATTCACCGGACAGATTGTCCGAATGCACCCCAAATGATAGCCCGGTTCGGTTACCGGATTGTGAAAGCGCGCTGGTCGGGCAAGTCGGTTGGCTCCCAATACCCGATTACGCTTCGTATAGTGGGTCACGACGATATCGGCATTGTTGCCAATATAACATCTCTGATTTCCAAAGAAAAACAGGTGACCCTGCGTTCTATTTCAATCGACTCCAATGCCGGACTTTTTCAGGGAAACCTGACTATCATGGTTAGCGACAATAAGGAGTTGGATATGATTGTCAAGAAAATCAGTCAGGTGAAAGGCGTTAAGCATGTTTTGAGGAGCTGAGCATACCACAGGCTGCGAAAATATCTTCACCACGCGATTTTCGAATAGTAGTCATAACTCCGTTATTTGTGAGATAATCCCTGAATGCAGTCATTCTTTTTTCGTCTGAAGTTTTCAGATCAATTCCGGGTATGGCGTGGTAACGAATCAAATTTACCCGGCAATCAATACCTTTGAGTAATTTTGCCATTTCACGCGCGTGGAGCGGGGTGTCGTTTAGCCCGTTGAACATGATGTATTCGAACGAAACCCGGCGCTGTTTGCTGAAATCGTAATTTTTTAATTCTTCCAGAACTTTCAGAATTGAATAAGCTTTTTGTACCGGCATTAACTTCAGCCTCTCTTCTTCGAAAGGAGAATGCATGCTTACAGCTAAGTGACAGTTTGAGCTTTCCAGAAACTTCTTCATCCCGGGAATCAATCCGATGGTGGAAACTGTGATTCTTTTCGGACTCCAGCCCAGTGCATAGTCAGCCGTTAATATTTCGAGTGTTTTTAATACATTGTCTAAGTTGTCGAGCGGTTCGCCCATGCCCATGAAAACGATGTTGGTCAGTTGCTCCGATTCCTGAATTGAATAATACTGATTCAAAATCTCCTGAGCAGTAAGCTGAGCGCCAAAACCCTGTTTTCCGGTCATGCAAAACAGGCAATTCATCTTGCAGCCAACCTGTGAAGATACACACAGGGTTGCTCTGTCTTCCTCCGGTATAAATACACTTTCAATAAACTGATTTTTGGCTGTTTTGAAAAGATACTTCACGGTGCCGTCGACAGAAACCTGACTTTCAACCGGCAATGTTCTGCCCACTTCATATTGTTCGTTCAGTAGTGCCCTGTTTTTTATCGAGATATTACTCATCCCGTCAATAGAGCTTACCCTTTTTTGATAAATCCATTCCGCGAGTTGCTTTCCGGTGAATGAGGGCATACCCAGCCCGGTTGCGATGGATTTCAGTTCATCTAAAGTTTTGCCTAAAAGAGAAGTTTTTGTCATGTTGAAATTTTTGCCAAAAATACACAATCTGATTAAATGAAAAAAATGACGGAATGAAATGTCTTCATCCCGTCATTAACAATAATATAGGTACCGTATTAATAGAAGTTCAGTCTGTTATCGGTAATTTCAGCTTTATCACGCATATCCATCAGAATAATGTTAGGTAGTGAATACCTGTAACGTGATGCCAGGCTTTGTTTTTCTGCTGTCGGGTTAAAAGTGGCATCGCTCTGACGAATATTTACATTTTGCAGTACAAATACACCGGCATTACCTTTTACAGGAGCCGATATTTTATTTGGTTCAAGGGATACGGCTTTTCCAATTACAGCCGGTTCAAAACCTTCCATGCCGAATTGATAAGAGCCGAAGTTTACATTCTCGGCCGGTTTTACTTCCAGACCCAGGCTGCCCGCCAATGCATCCAGTGTAGTTCCGTTAGTCGTTTTTTCATTCAACTCGGCGATGAATTTTTCCGCTTTTTTATCGCGAATGATTTCACTGCGGATTTGACTGGCAACTTTATCGATACTTCTGTACTTCGATTTGTTAACATCGGTAATAACCGCTACAATCAGTTCCTTGTCGCATTCAAATACGTCTGATACAGTTCCTTTCGAGTTGTCGAATACCCAGCGTACAATCTGACGGGATTGCGGGATGCTCAACACATTCTCATTTGTTTGATAAATTTCGTTAGCCTGGCGAACAATATAATTGTGTTTGCGGGCAATGCTGTCAAACTCAGCAGCTTTCAGTTCAGCGGCAAAACGCTTGGCTTCGTTGAAGATGATGCTTTGTGTTTTAGAACTTGCGATTACCCCACGTTCCAGGATGGCCAGTTTAACTTTTCTTCTGGGTGCTGTTTTTTCCATAATCTGGATGATCTGGGTTCCCTGCGCATTTTTAAATGTAAATATCTCGTTTACATTTTTAGCAAAGGCATCCCGGAGGATTTCCTTGTCTAATACCTGATCTCCGTCCATGATCCAGCCTATTTCACCATTGTTTTGTGCTGTTTGTTTAACGGCAGAATATTGCATGGCCAGCTGTCCGAAATTTGCGCCACCGCGAATTGCTTTGATGATGCTGTCGGCTTTTGCTTCATCTGCACTCAGTAGGAAGATGTGTCTGAGTTTAACCGAGTCGGCAAGCATAATACCTGTTTCTACAATGCGTGCCATGGTGTAGGCATTATTTACGAATAACGGTCCCACAACATCTCCTCTCTTGCCGCTGAATGCAAAATCTTTGTAATGAGCAGGTACTGTTCTTTCTGTGTAATTGCGTCCTGTGTAGGGTATGTCGGAGTTCATGTTGACAACTTCAACCACTTCTTCTGTTGTGGCGAACTCGTCTTTCAGGTTGTTAATGAACTTTTCTGCTTCCTGAAAATCGTATTCCTGCGGTTGGATGCCAAAGCTTACGTAACTGATGGAAGCATTAGGTTCCTGACGATAGCGATTGATTTGGTTGTTGTAACGCTCTTTGATTTCTTTGTCGGTTACCGTAAATTCAGCATCCGGAACAGAAAAATAGGGTTTGATGATGTAATTTACATCATAAGATTTGGCATTTGCCTCAAAATTGGATTTAGCCTGCAGGCTGTTCACTACAATGGCATTTGAAACCAAAACATTGTATTTTTCCTGTAAGATCGAGAATTTCACAGTTTTTTCAAGGAAAATCCAGAGTTTCTTGTAGTCATTCAGGACTTCCTGCATTTGATAGTCAGTAGGCTCATCATCCTTGAAATTTAAAAACTGTAATAACATAGCCCTGCTGAAACGGCCTGACTCGTCGGCGAAGAAACGACGTTGTTGAATCATCGGATGAATATTATTACCGATGAGTTGATCAGAAAGCTCTTCCTTGCTTACTGTGAGTCCCATTTTTTCAGCTTCTTCGAGCAGTAGTTTTTCACGTACCAACTGGTCCCATACAAATGCTCTGATTTGCTGCATGGTTTGTTCGTCGATATCCTGCTGACCGGTTTCGTATTTTTGGAATACCGTAATTTGATCCAGTAAGTCCTGATAATCAGCTATGTTTATTTTCTCTCCGTTGATTTCCGCAACAGTTTCCCTGGCTTTACTGAAGAAAGTAGACCCCTGGGTCAGGAAGTCACCAATAATGAAAGACAGGAGTGCGACCCCGATTACAACGATAAGTAAAACACCTTTACTTCTGATTTTTTCTAATGTTGCCATTTTTTAAACTTGAAATGTATTTTTAAGTCAATTTTTACCTGTTTTTTTGAGGGCACGAATATACGAAATTAATTTTATCCACCCAAAAATAATCTGATTAATTCAATTCTGTTGTTGGTTACTTTGATGCACCTGATATTCATGTTGCCGATGCGAATAATTTCATTCAGTTTCGGAAAATGCTGGTGATTATGCAGAATGAAACCCGCAATGGTTTCATATTCATCGGATTCAGGAATGTTAAGTCCGAATTTTTCATTGGCCTGTTGCACTTCCATACGTCCGGACAGCAGGTATTCCTTTTCGCTCAACTGTTTAGCGATGTATTCCCGGTTATCATGTTCGTCCTCTATTTCACCGAATATTTCTTCAATAATATCTTCGAGTGTAACGATACCGTTGGTGCCCCCGTGTTCGTCGACTACAACAGCCATGCTTTTCTTTTGTTGCATGAACAGCTTCATGAGTTTATGAGCAGTCATGTTTTCCGGTACGATTGGAATTTGTTTAATGTATTGTTTCCATTGGTTCGGGTGCTCAAACATTTCCGAGGCGTGGATATATCCGATGATATTGTCAATGCTTTCTTTGTAAATAGGGATTTTGGAAAAGCCCGTTTCGATGAAAGTTTGCTTTAAGGTTTCCAGACTTGTTCCATAATCGAGGGCAATAATTTCAGTCCTGGGTACAGAACAATCGCGCAGTTTGATTTTGGAAAAATCGAGCGCATTTTGAAAAAATTTTACTTCACTGTCTATTTCTTCCTGTTGATTATTCCTGTCAAAACTTTCCTGAATCAGATAGCTGAGATCAATGCGCGAGAATAAGGTTCCGTCGTTATTCTCCTTTTTTCCTGGATTGAAAAGAGAAAGGATGACTCTGGATAGCCAACTGGTGAAGAAGGCAACAGGATACAGCAGGATATAAAATAAAAAAAGAGGTAATGAAAATACACGTACCCAAAGATTGGGATTCGTTCTGAAGAATGTTTTAGGTAAAAATTCGCCTGTTATCAGTACAATGATTGTTGCGATTATGGTTTGTAAAAAGGTGATGAAAAACTGATTCTGCGTGAAGTTAAACAGCGGGCTCAGGAAATCGGCCATGATCAGCCCATAGACAACAAGCACTATGTTATTCCCGACCAGCATGGCCGAAATGAATTGTTGTGGATGATTGTAGAATATGCTGAGGATGGCGGAAGTCAGGTTGCGTTGTTTCTTTTCCAACTCAAACCGCAGTTTGTTTGACGATACGAATGCAATTTCCATCCCTGAAAAAAATGCAGAGAGGACGAGGGTGATGATAATGTATGAGAATGTGCCCAAGTGCTTTAATTGGAATTTAACAGTGCAAAGATAGAGAAAATACCAGATTGATTGACATAAAAAATAGAAATTTATTTTGTCAGTTAAAAAAAATACAATACCTTTGCGCTCGCTTTTGAAAAATCGATTCAGTAGCTCAGCAGGTAGAGCACATCCCTTTTAAGGATGGGGTCCTGGGTTCGAGCCCCAGCTGAATCACTTTGATTTTCAGGCGAATATACTTTGTTGATTCAGTAGCTCAGCAGGTAGAGCACATCCCTTTTAAGGATGGGGTCCTGGGTTCGAGCCCCAGCTGAATCACTGTTAAAAATCCCGCCAATGAGCGGGATTTTTATGTTTAGAATAAATTATAGCTTCAAACCCACCGTGAGGTTGATAATACCCCCGTTTTCCTGAAAATCAGAAATCTGTTCGGCAAGCGTTCTTCCTTTTCTCAGGGTATAGCGGATGTCGGTAGTGATGAAATCAAAAATATCTACGCCGGCGCCAAGTTGATATTCCAGCTTGTCGACGCTAAAGGAGAAGTTCTCCTTGGTGTTGTGCGTATACATGGCTCCTCCGGAAATATGCAAACTTAACAAACCGATGTCAAAGAATTTTAAACCGATATGTACCGGAATCTTGTAAAATTCATCCGTAATTACTTCCTCGTTGTCGCCCTGGCTTTTTTGAACTGCATAATGGAACTCAGGTTGCAGGTACAACTTTCTGCCCATTTGCAGGAATCCGCCAAGTTGATAATTTCCCTGTGCGGCTAATTGATTCATATTGGGCATGTTGTTGAGATCTGCATTCAGATTTAATCCGAATTTGGGTCCGAATTTCAAATAAAACTTATCCGAGTCTGAATTGTCATAGTTCTGTGAGAAAGCCATTTAGCTGCAAGCAGCAAAAAACAATAAGATTGAAAGTTTAGTTTTCATGATTATGAAATTTAGTTTTGTAATGCTGATTTAGAGATTTTATAAACAAAAAATTATGCAAAGATGTTAAAACATTTTTAAACTTCAAAAACAAAGGTCAAAAGTATAGGTTTTTTCTTAAAATTAATTTCTTTTTTCCTTTTTTTTGTCGGAAATATTTTATTCTGAGAAATTAAACAGTTACTTTTGTAACTCCAAAAATAAAAACAAAGATATGAATACAAAATTGCAGGATTTAACCGACAAGATCTATCTGGAAGGTGTTGAAAAGGGAAAGGCGGAAGCTGCTGAGATTGTGTCGAAGGCTGAGGCAGAGGCTGCTGAGATTGTTTCGAAGGCAAGATCTGAGGCGGATAAGCTTTATCAGTCGACCGAAGAAAAAGCCAATGAGCTGATGAAAAATACGCGTGCCGAATTGAAACTTTTTGCCCAACAAGCCGTGAATGCGCTTAAATCGGAAGTAGCCAATATCGTATGTGGTGAAATTGTAACTGCATCGGTTAAAGCAGCTACAACCGACAAGGAATTCATGCAGAAAATGATTTTGGTACTGGTTGAAGAGCTGGCGAAAAATCAGGCTGTCAATATCGAAACAAAACAAGCTGAAGCCCTTACTGCTTATTTCAAATCAAATGCAAAGGATTTGTTAAACAAAGGGGTGAAAATTACAGAAGTAAACAACATCAAGACAGATTTTACCCTTATTCCTGCTGATGGCGGATATAAAATCAACTTCGGTGAGGATGAGTTTGTAGCTTATTTTAAAGAGTTTCTCAGACCGAAATTAGTCGAAATGTTGTTTTAATGTAAAAGATTTTCAATCAACAAATGAATTATTATTGCCTCGTAGCCGGACTGCCTGACATTCAAAAAGATGATATAAAAGGTTTTTTGTCGCCTGCGGAATTGCTGGATGAAATAAGTCCGCAACTTTCGGAGGAAGATGCTGCACTGCTTCGTTTGCTTTATGCCCGGTATGATAATGCGAACTTTTTGACTTTCCTCCGTGAAAAAGAAGTTAAACCCGGAACTTTCGGCGTACTAAATACACAGGATTGGGAAGAGCTGGTCAGGTTAATGCAAGAGGAGGATCATCCCAAAGATAAACGATTGTTACCTTATTATATAAGTTACTTCAGATCTGCCCAGGAAGATGAAGATTTCCTGAAAGGCATGTCACCGGATGATTTTCTGGCGGGTTTGTATTACGATTACGCCATGCAATCTTCCAATAAATTCGTTTCGTCCTGGTTTGAATTTAATCTTAATTTAAATAATTTGCTGACTGCTGTTTTTTGCCGGAAACATAAAATTAACCCGGAAAAGCTAATTGTGGGTCAGCATGAAGCAGCCAGGATTCTCAGAACCAGTCATGCCCGCGATTATGGTGTCGGGGGACTTTTTGAATATACCGAGGAGGTAATTAAACTGGCAGAAGAGACCGATTTATTGGAGCGTGAAAAGAAAATTGATGCCCTGAAATGGAACTGGCTGGAAGAACATACCTTTTTTCATTATTTTACAATAGAAAGGGTATTGGCTTATGTGTTGAGGGCGGAAATGCTCCAGCGCTGGAAAATGCTTTCGTTCGAAACCGGTTCGGAAATATTCAGAAATTTACTCGCTTCCATGAAACAAGGAATCAAAATAAATGCTTAAATAATTATACCTATAAATAATGTCAACAAAAGGAATCGTAAAAGGAATCATTTCCAACTTAGTTACCGTTGAGGTGGATGGTCCGGTTGCCCAGAACGAGATTGCATACATCGCGCTGGGAAAAACCAAGCTCATGGCCGAGGTGTTGAAAGTCAACGGCAACAGGGCTTTTGTCCAGGTTTTTGAAAGTACACGCGGATTACAGGTCGGAAATGAAGTGGAATTTGCCGGTCACATGCTCGAAGTGACACTGGGTCCGGGTCTGTTGTCGAGAAACTACGACGGACTGCAAAACGACCTTGATAAATTAACAGGTGTGTTCCTGCAACGCGGTGAATATAACTTCCCGCTTGATAAGGAAGCTAAATGGAAATTCACACCGTTGGCATCGCCCGGTGATGTGGTGGAAGCCGGTTCCTGGCTCGGTGAGGTGGATGAGAATTTTCAACCACACAAAATCATGGTACCTTTCGCTTTCGAAGGTTCTTACACTGTGAAAAGTGTTGTTCCGGCCGGAGAATATACCATCATGGATAATATCGCGGTAATTACAGATGCCGACGGAAAGGATATTGAACTCAACATGATTCAGAAATGGCCGGTGAAGAAACCTATCACCGTTCATACAGAAAAACCAAGACCATTTAAACTGCTTGAAACAGGCGTACGCATCATTGATACGGCTAACCCGATTGTGGAAGGTGGAACGGGCTTTATCCCTGGTCCATTCGGTACTGGCAAGACCGTGCTCCAGCATGCAATTTCGAAACAGGCCGAAGCTGATATCGTGATTATTGCTGCCTGTGGCGAACGTGCCAACGAGGTGGTGGAGATCTTTGTTGAATTCCCCGAACTGGAAGATCCGCATACAGGCCGGAAGTTGATGGAACGTACAATTATCATCGCCAACACGTCGAATATGCCGGTAGCTTCCCGTGAAGCATCGGTTTATACGGCCATGACGATTTCGGAATATTATCGCGCCATGGGATTGCGTGTGCTGATGATGGCCGACTCGACTTCCCGCTGGGCACAGGCCTTGCGTGAAATGTCGAACCGTATGGAGGAATTACCGGGACAGGATGCTTTCCCGATGGACTTATCTGCCATTATCGCGAACTTCTATTCACGTGCGGGTTATGTTTACCTCAAAAATGGTCAAACGGGCTCTATTACCTTTATCGGTACGGTATCACCTGCCGGTGGTAACCTGAAAGAGCCGGTGACGGAAAGTACCAAAAAGGCTGCACGTTGTTTCTACGCGCTCGAACAATCTCGTGCCGACCGCAAACGCTACCCTGCTGTAAACCCGATTGACAGCTATTCCAAGTATATTGAATATCCCGAGTTTGAAGAATATATTTCGGGCGTTATCTCGCCGGTATGGACAGCTCAGGTGAATGATATGAAAACCATCCTGCAACGCGGTAAGGAAGTGCAGGAGCAGATCAATATTCTTGGTGACGATGGTGTTCCTGTTGACTATCATATTACTTTCTGGAAATCGGAAGTAATCGACTTTGTAATCCTTCAGCAGGATGCTTTTGATAAAATTGACTCGGTTTGTCCGCTCGAACGTCAGGAGTACATGCTCAATTTAGTGATGGATATTTGCAACTCCAAATTCGAGTTCAGCGGATTCATGGAGGTAATGGATTACTTCAAACGGGTAATCAACGTTTGCAAGCAAATGAACTATTCGCCTTATAAGTCGGAGCAATTTGCAAAGTATGAAAGTGAATTAAAAACCATCCTGGCTGAAAGAATTAAATAAGCGGAATAAAGATATAGTAATTATGGCAACGAAAGCTTTTCAAAAAATATATACGAAGATTACCCAGATTACCAAGGCAACCTGCTCTTTGCATGCTACCGGGGTGGGTAATGAAGAACTGGCGACGGTGAACGGCAAGCTGGCTCAGGTGGTGAAAATCTTCAACGATGAAGTTACCTTGCAGGTATTTGGCGGTACGGAAGGTATTCCTACCAATGCCGAAGTAATATTTCTGGGTAAGTCACCGACTCTGAAGGTCAGTGATCAACTTGCGGGACGTTTTTTTAACTCCTTTGGAGATCCTATTGATGGCGGCCCGGAGGTGGAAGGTGAAGAACGTGAAATTGGCGGCCCCTCAGTGAATCCGGTACGTCGTAAACAACCTTCACAGTTAATCGCTACGGGTATTGCGGGTATCGACCTGAACAACACCCTGGTGTCCGGGCAAAAAATTCCGTTTTTTGCCGACCCTGATCAACCATTTAATCAGGTAATGGCCAGTGTAGCCCTGCGGGCGAAAGCGGATAAAATCATCCTGGGTGGGATGGGTTTAACAAATGATGATTACCTGTATTTCAAAAATGTGTTTAACAATGCCGGGGTACTGGATCGTATCGTGAGCTTTGTGAATACCACTGAGAATCCGCCGGTTGAACGTCTGTTGATTCCTGATATGGCGCTTACGGCTGCCGAGTATTTCGCCGTTGATAAAAACGAAAATGTATTGGTGCTGCTCACCGACATGACTTCCTACGCCGATGCATTAGCCATCGTGTCGAACCGTATGGACCAGATTCCTTCGAAAGATTCCATGCCCGGGTCGCTTTATTCCGACCTGGCCAAAATATATGAGAAAGCGGTGCAGTTCCCTGAAGGTGGTTCAATTACCATCATCGCGGTGACTACGCTTTCGGGTGGCGATATCACCCATGCGATTCCGGACAATACCGGTTATATCACCGAGGGTCAGCTCTTCCTGCGTCGTGACTCGGATGTGGGTAAAGTTGTTGTCGACCCATTCCGTTCTTTATCGCGGTTGAAACAATTGGTAATAGGTAAGAAAACCCGCGATGACCATCCGCAGGTAATGAATGCAGCCGTGCGCTTGTATGCTGATGCCGCCAATGCGAAAACAAAACTGGAGAATGGTTTCGATTTGACTGATTACGATGAACGTGCATTGTCGTTTGCTAAAGATTATGCTGATAAATTACTTGCGATTGATGTCAATATCGATACCAACCAAATGCTTGATGTAGCTTGGGAGTTATTCGGTCAGCACTTTACAAAAACGGAAGTTAATATCAAGCAAGAGCTGGTTGAGAAATACTGGAAAAATAGTTGAAAGAGGTGCTTCGCACGTTTTAGGGCTTCGCCGTTTTTAGGGCTATGCCGTTAGTTGGTGCTTCGCACGTTAAGGGGTTTATTTTGTTGTATTGCTAACTATAAATTTTTTGTTATGATTCAGCGTTATGAGGATTTGATAGTTTGGCAATTGTCGAGAATGCTGGTTATTGATGTTTATAAGTTGTTTGAAAAAAACAGGGATTTTGATTTTAAAAGTCAAATCCAGAGGGCGTCTATTTCTATTATGAATAATATTGCAGAAGGTTTTGAAAAAGGACAAATTTCAAAAGATAATAAACAGTTTATTAATTTTCTAAATATCTCGTATGGTTCCTGTGGTGAAGTTAAAAGTATGCTATATGTAGCAGAGGATTTAAAATATGTAGATGAAATTATTGCTAAACAATTGAGAGATAAATGTTACAGTTTATCACAAAAGATATTGGCTTTTATAAAGTATTTACAAAAAAATGATAAACCAAAACAACAATAAAACAGCGCAGCCCTCAAACGTGCGAAGCACCAACTAACGGCAACCTAACAAACGTAAAAAAATGGCGATACAATTTCAATATAACAAAACATCCCTGCAGGCTTTGGAAAAAAACCTGAAGATGCGTGTGCGTGCACTTCCTACAATAAAAAACAAGGAAAGTGCCCTGCGCGTCGAAGTGAAAAAAGCCAAGGATGAGAATAAACGACTGGAGCAGGAACTGGAAAACCGCATTGTTTCCTATGATAAGATGGTAGCTTTGTGGGGTGAGTTCGATACCGGTTTGCTGAAGGTTGTAGATGTGAAAATGAGCATCAAAAAAATTGCTGCGGTACGTATTCCTGTTCTGGATGAAGTGGTATATGAGATTAAGCCTTACAGTATGTTCAACGCCCCGAAATGGTTTGCCGATGGGCTTGCATTGTTGAAAGAGTTGGCACAAATCGGGATTGAACAGGTTTTTTGCGAAGAGAAAATTCAGCTACTCGAATATGCCCGCAAGAAGACAACACAGAAGGTAAATTTATTTGAGAAAGTACAGATCCCGGGCTATGAAGATGCCATCCTGAAGATTAAAAGATTTATGGAGGACGAAGAAAATCTTTCCAAATCCTCTCAAAAGATAGTAAAATCGCGTCAGCAAAAACTCAAAGAGGAGGAAGTGTTATGATTGTAAAGATGCGAAAATATTCCTTTCTGGTTTATCATCAGATATACCTTGATTTCCTTGATAAAATAAGGGAAATCGGGGTGCTGCATATTATAGAGAAATCGGAAGGTGTGTCGGAGAATGAATCGTTGAACCAGCAAATGCAGTTGAGTTCAAAACTGAAATCTTTGCTCAGACAATTGCAGACAGAGTTACAGAAAGATGTGACTCCAAAAACTGCCGGTGCAGTTGTTGAAGGCAAAATGCTGATGGAAAACATCGAAACACAGTATGAACTACTCGAGTCACTCAATCAAAAACTGCAATCAGCCGAAAGAGAGTGGGAGAGGATGGAAGTGTGGGGCAGTTTTTCTGCCGATAGATTACAGACACTACAGGAGGCCGGTTTTGAGTTGAGATTTTTCTGCTGCAATGTACGTAAATTTGATCCGGAATGGGAAATGTTGTACAATGTATTTGAAATTGATACAGTTGGTACGCTTCGTTATTTTGTGACGGTGAACAAATTGGGGGATGAAGTTAATATCGATGCAGATCCGGTCAAACTTTCAGAAAAGAATGCGGATGAAATCAAAATGGAAATTAAATCAATACAGGACGAAATCACGCGTGTTAAAGCTAATATCCGGAAGTTTGCTGTTGAACATTACAATGCTCTGCAGGCTTACAGTGATGAGATTTCTGGTGAAATTGATTTTTCAAAAGTAGTTTTGAATACCCGTTCAGAGGTCGAAGATAAGGTAATGTTGCTCGAAGGTTGGTGCCCGGAGGAAAATGTTTCGGTTTTAGAAGAATACCTTGAATCTTCGGATGTTTATTTTGAGTCTGCTGAACCGACAAATGAAGAGCAAGTACCCATTAAGCTTAAAAATAACAAATTTGCGAGGTTATACGAAATGATTGGTGAGTTATACGATTTGCCTAATTACAGGGAAATTGACCTCACTCCGTTTTTTGCTCCGTTTTTCCTGTTGTTCTTTGGGTTATGTGTGGGAGATACAGCATACGGCTTAATTTTTATACTTGCAGCTGTTTTCATGCGAAAAAAAGCTAAACCTTCCATGAAACCGGTTTTCTCGCTTGCCATCTGGTTGGGAGTCTCAACGGTTATTCTTGGTTTCGTGAGTGGAACATTCCTCGGTTTCAACTTGATTGAAGCGGATATTCCGTGGCTGGAAAAGTTCAAGGTGGTCATGCTGGATTCGAATCAATTGTTTTATACAGCCCTGATTATTGGAGTAGTGCAGATTTTATTCGGTATGTTCATTAAAGCAATCGGACAGGTCATCCGTTTTGGTTTTGCTTCTTCACTATCGTCATGGGGTTGGCTAATCATCATATTGGGAATGGGAGGAACTTTCGCGGTTTCGAATTTCATGGAAATTGATTCGCAGGTAACCAAATATCTGTATTATGGATTTGGCGGGCTGGGAGGAATATTCGTGTTTATTTTGAATGACATCAAACGTAATCCGTTGATTAATATCGGAGCCGGACTCTGGGATGCTTACAATATGGCAACCGGTTTGCTTGGTGACCTCTTATCTTACATCCGTTTGTTTGCATTGGGCATTTCATCAGCCGTAATGGGATTTGTGTTCAACGATTTGGCCATGAAAATGAGCGGTGATATTCCGGTGTTGAATATTGTTATCATGTTGGTGATCCTGTTGATTGGTCATGGGATCAATATTTTTATGGCCGGTTTGGGAGGCTTTGTGCATCCGATGCGTCTGACTTTTGTTGAATTCTATAAAAATGCCGGATTTGAAGGTGGGGGAAAGAAATACAAGCCATTCAAACAGGTGGAAAAGCAATCGTAAATTTCTAATTTAAGAATAAAATAAATAAACTCAATAAAAAACAACAAATTATGGAACCTATTATTTTAGCGTATATCGGTATTGGTTTGATGGTCGGATTAGCCGGTGTGGGAAGTGCTTACGGAGTAACTATCGCGGGTAATGCTGCTATCGGAGCTTTAAAGAAAAATCCGGATGCTTTCGGTAATTACATGGTGCTTAGTGCCTTGCCCGGAACACAAGGTTTGTATGGATTTCTCGGATACTTTCTGTTGCAAACACATCTTGCACCCGATATGTCATGGGGTGTGGCAGCTGCCGTTTTCGGAGCCAGCCTTACGCTTGCCCTGACTGGTTTGATTTCAGCTATCCGTCAGGGGCAGGTTTGTGCCAATGGTATTGCAGGGATTGGATCAGGTTACGACGTGTTCGGTAAAACCATGATCTTAGCGGTATTTCCCGAATTGTACGCCATCGTTTCGCTGGCTGCTGTGTTCATGATTGGTAACGCCCTATAAAAAATAATTCAAAATTGTTAAGAAGCTCAAACGTGTGAAGCGTTTGGGCTTCTCAAGTTTGTATATCCGCTGAAATAAGTTATTTTTGCATGATTTAATTTGCATAAGCAGGTGTAAAGTCTAAAGTCTAACGACTGACATTAGACATTAGACATTGGACATCAGACATCAGACATAAATACCAGACTGTACTCAATCGACATAATGTATAATCATTTCACGTGAAAGTAAAAAAGAATAAATGGAGAAATTTCCTCAGGAAGATACGTTTTCAGTACCGGGTTTCGGTGTTGAACGAAAATACCCTGGAGGAGTCCTGGCATGTCCGGTTGTCCAGATTCTCCGTTTTTTTATATGCCTCTTTCTTTATCCTGATTACCTTTTTTATTCTCGCTTCTATAATCATCTATACACCTCTCAAATATTATCTCCCGGGTTATGGAAGTCCGGATGATCGCCTCGAGATTATCGGTAAGTCAATGCAGGTCGATTCCCTGCTCAGTCAGATGGAAATGCAATCTACATATCTTGAAGTAGTCAAAGGGATTATTTCTGGAGATATTGAACATGATTCGGTTCAGATGAATGATACGATCCCTCTCAAGGAGCGGGCTGAAATCATGATGGAGAAGTCGAAGGCGGAAAAAGAATTTGTTGAACGCTACGAAGCGGAAGAAAAATATAACCTTGCATCTCTCGCCTATAAAGAAGTTGAAAAGGTATTGGTGTTTTTTAAACCTGTTAAAGGTGTAATTTCGTCGTCTTTCAATGCACAGGATAAAATATACGGCATTTCCATCGTAACCGCACCGCGGGAAGCAGTGGTTAGCGTGTTGGCCGGGACTGTTGTGTACACATCCTATTCGTTTACTTACGGATGGGTTATGCATATTCAGCATGAAGATAACTACATTTCGATCTATAAACACAATACTCAGTTACTGAAGAAACCCGGAGATATGGTGAAGGCAGGTGAAGTGATCGCATTTACCGGAGATGAAACTGAAACAAAATCAGGTAATCACTTCAGCTTTGAGTTGTGGAAACAGGGAAAACCGGTCAACCCGGAAGAGGTGATAATTTTTTAACTTTAAATTCAATCAATAACAGATAATTTGGCACCGCTGAAAAAAAACATTGCCATTCTTGGCTCTACGGGTTCTATCGGAACTCAGGCGCTGGAAGTCATTGAAGCTAATCCTTCCTTGTTTGAGGTATATGCGCTCACTGCAGGAAATAATGTCGACTTGCTAATCAGTCAGGCCCGGCGTTTTCAGCCGGAAATGGTGGTCATTGCCAACGAGCAACTATATCCGCGATTAAAAGAAGCCTTGGCGGATTTACCTGTTAAAACATTCGCAGGTGCCGATGCCATCGCGCAGGTAGCCGAAATGGAGCCGGTGGATATTGTGCTGACAGCTATGGTAGGTTATGCAGGACTGAAACCGACGATACACGCGGCAAAAGCCGGCAAAAGAATTGCGTTGGCAAATAAGGAAACCCTGGTTGTGGCGGGAGAGTTGATTAATGAGTTGTGTCAGCAATATCGTGCGACCATCATTCCTGTTGATTCTGAACATGCAGCGATTTTTCAATGCCTGGTGGGAGAAGGAAATAATCCGGTCGAGAAGTTGATTCTAACAGCTTCAGGCGGACCGTTTCGTACCTATAACTGGAATGAACTCGCACATGTGACACCGGCTCAGGCGCTCAAACATCCCAACTGGGATATGGGAGCCAAAATCACCATTGATTCGGCCAGTATGATGAATAAAGGCTTTGAGGTGATAGAAGCCAAATGGTTGTTTGGTGTTTCTCCCCGGCAAATAGAAGTAGTTGTACATCCTCAGTCCATCATCCATTCTATGGTTCAGTTTGCCGATAGTTCCATCAAAGCACAAATGGGACTGCCCGACATGAAACTACCCATTCAGTATGCATTTACCTATCCTGAACGGGTGCCGAGTAATTTTCCACGATTAGACTTCAGTCTGTACCCCCATTTTACATTCGAAAAACCGGATATGGAACGGTTCCGTAACCTTGCCTTTGCTTACGAGGCAATCGACAGGGGAGGAAACATGCCCTGTATCCTGAATGCAGCCAATGAAGTAGTTGTGGCAGCATTTTTGAAGGGGAAAACCGGTTTTCTTGAAATGAGCGATATCATCGAATCGGTAATGGCTAAGATGCCTTTTATACAGAAACCTGTCTACGATGACTATGTGCAAACCGACCGCGAGGCCCGAAACATGGCTGCGAGCATGATAAAACAATAAAAAAACAAATCAAACACATAAATGGAAACTTTCTTAATTAAAACACTGCAACTGATACTCAGTTTATCGATTCTGGTTTTCCTGCATGAATTCGGGCATTTTTTCTTTGCCCGGCTTTTCAAGGTCAGGGTTGATAAATTCTATATGTTTTTCAATCCCAGATTCTCACTGATCAGGGCCAAGAAAATAAATGGTAAATGGGATGTGAAGTTTTTCGCTCCCAATGTCCCGGCAAACGAGCGCCAGATGGTAAACTCTGAAGGTGTGGGGATGGTGGATGCCAAAGGTAAACCTCTGATGGAATTGATTCCTTTGAACGAATTGCCGGATGATGACTGGAGAAAACACCCAGAGTCCACAGAATGGGGAATAGGCTGGTTGCCATTAGGTGGTTATTGTAAGATCGCGGGAATGATTGATGAATCGATGGATAAAACCCAAATGGCTTTACCTCCGCAGAGTTGGGAATATCGTTCCCGTCCGGTATGGCAGCGCTTGCCGATAATCATTGGAGGCGTATTGGTGAATTTCATTCTTGCGATGGTAATTTATGCCATGGTGCTGTTTACGTGGGGACAGGAGTACCTGCCTTTTGAAAATGCCCGTTATGGATTACAATTTTCTCCAACCATGGTTGCACATGGATTCCAACAGGGAGATAAAGTGTTATCCGTCAACGGAGAACCGGTTGAACAGCGTGCTGACTTTGTCGAGAAAATTTTGATCGATGGTAAAAGAAATGTGCAGGTATTGCGTGGTGACAGTATGGAGGTAAACATTCAACTGCCGGTTGATTTTGCCCAGCAGATACTGGCTGCGGAAGAAATGAATTTAATTTCGGTTCGTTATCCTTTTGTGGTCGAAGAAGTACAACCCGGAACACCGGCTGAAGCTGCCGGATTACAACATGGCGACAGTGTGGTCGCCATCAATGAAAGGCAATGTAGTGTTTTTCAGGATATAGCCGTGGAGCTGGAAAACTTTGCTGGTACTGCCGTGGCTGTTTCTTTTTACCGGAACGGTGCGCTACAAACAACTAAACTCAATCTGACCGATAATGCCAAAATGGGTGTCACATTACAACCGGTATTCAATTATTTTGAAACCAAGAAAACTGAATACGGCTTTTTTGAGTCCATACCGGCCGGGATATCTCTCGGATGGGAAACATTGGTCAGCTATGTGAAACAATTCAAACTGGTATTTACAAAAGAAGGTTCAAAACAAGTGGGTGGCTTCGGAAGTATCGGGAAAATGTTCCCGAATACCTGGGACTGGCAGATTTTTTGGTCGATGACTGCCCTATTGTCAGTTATACTGGCCTTTATGAACTTTTTACCCATACCGGCGTTAGATGGAGGGCATGTGATGTTTCTACTGTATGAAATGATTACCGGTCGCAAGCCGGGGGAAAAGTTTATGGAATATGCGCAAACTGCCGGGATGCTATTACTGTTTTCTTTGTTGATATTTGCAAATGGAAACGATATTTTTAAGGCATTTTTCAAATAGTTTGCTTTATTTCTAAAAATTTCTTATCATTCAATGTATTATTGAAATGAAATTTTTATCTTTGCAACAGGTTAAGAAAATTAAATTATAATAAATCAATCAATTAATAACAATTTCGGTATGAAAAAACAATTATTATTTGGGCTATCAATATTAGTAGCTATTGTGTTCAGCTCATGTAAGAATCTTGGCGATCTTGATCCGAGCATGTTCACATGTACGCCTAATCCGCTTGAAACCAAAGCCGGTAAGGTAGATGCTACGATCACAGGAACTTTCCCAGTGAAGTATTTCCAGAAAAATGCCATCGTTACAGTAACACCTGTATTGAAGATGAGCAATGGCGATTCAGTTAAATCGACTCCGAGTGTATTCCAGGGAGAAAAAGTGGTAGGAAATGACAACGTGATTTCTTATAAAGCAGGTGGTACTTACACCATGAATGCTTCATTTGATTATGTGCCTGCTATGGCTGTTTCAGAATTGTATCTTTATTTTCATGTGAAAAGCAAAAAGAAAGAATATGATTTGAAACCGGTAAAAGTGGCTGATGGCGTGATTGCAACTTCAGAACTTCTCCAAAAAGGTAAAGACGGGCTGACAGCAGCTATTATTGCTGATGAGTTCGTTCGCGACATCATGGAAATGACCGATGCCGAAATTCTTTTCCTTATCCAACAATCAACTGTTCGTAAATCTGAAACTACTACAGATCAAATCAAAGCGTTGACAAACAAAATTGTTGAAGCCAAAAACGAACTGAATAAATCAGTGGAAAGCCTGAAAGTTTCTGCTTATGCTTCTCCTGATGGAGCTGTTGATTTGAATACAGGTTTGGCCGAAAAACGTCAGAAAGAAACTGAAAAGTTCCTGAATGCTGAATTGAAAAAACTTAACTCTCCGCTGACTATCGAATCAAGATTTACTCCGGAAGACTGGGATGGTTTCCAGAAATTGATGGAGAAATCAGATATTCAGGACAAACAACTGATTCTGCGCGTGCTCTCTATGTATACAGATCCGGAACAACGCGAACGTGAAATCAAAAATCTTTCAGCAGCATTCAAACAAATCGCTGATGAGGTGTTGCCTAAACTTCGTCGTTCTCAATTGAAATTGATGGTGAAGGTAACCGGAAAATCAGATGCCGAAATTGCTAATCTTGCCAAAGAAGATGCGTCTAAATTATCAGTTGAAGAATTGCTTTATGCAGCGACATTAACAGAAAATCTGGATGAAAAAGCGGCAATCTACAAAAAAGCAACTGAACTTTACAGCTCAGACCTCAGATCATTCAACAACCTGGGTGCAGTTAAATTCCAACAAGGTAAAGTTGATGAGGCTGCCGGTCTTTTCAATAAAGCACTGCAGATTGATGCTAAAAATGCTGATGCTAACTATAACGCCGGTTTATGTGCTCTTGC
>JAKIYP010000027.1 GCA_022708505.1 Bacteroidota bacterium | reverse complement strand
TCACATAACACAAATAGGCCGATGTTTCATAACCCATCCTGTTCAGCAATATGGTGTAATTCTTCACCTGCTTTTGATAAGAAGGCAATTCGTGTTCACCGAACTTGTAATCGATCACGAGGGCTTTTTGTCCTTCCAGGATGATCCGGTCGGGGCGATATTGATGTCCTTCAGGGGTCAGGATGGTTGTTTCGTTTAGTACCTGAACACCTTCCCTAAACCAGTTTTCCACTTCCGGCATCTGCCAGAAATCATCAATATCAGATGTTATTTTAACAGCTTCTTCCGCGGTTATTCTGCCTTCCCTTATAAATTCAGCAATGATTCCGGCATGATCTTCCGGAGCATTGATACGGCAGAAAATTTCATGCATCAGGTTACCATAATCAAGCGGATTCTCGGTGATGTCAATTTCTTCCCGGTTGAACAGGCTGATTTTATGCTTGAGTTTAAGCCGGCCGGTGACGTCGCAGGTTGGATAATCGCTGAGTTTATGCGTTTCGTTTGTATGCTGTTTATCTTCCGGAGATATAAGAAGCGGTTTCCCGAGTTCATAAAAGCTTTCTGCTGCATTGAAATGATTGCTTAAAAGTTCCTCCTGTGTGTCGTTGAAACTAAGAAACAATAGAGCTGCAAGGGTGTTCAGTTTGATTTCCCCGCTTTTGGTCTCTTTGGGAAGCGGACAAATACCCACCATTTCATGTTTTGCCCGGGTAAAAGCCACGTAGGCGATGTTCAGGTTATCGATGTAGGTGTGCATCATTTCCCTGAAATATTGGCCGGCAAAAATGGAGTCTCCCAGTCTTGACGTATATTCAACCGGCATCAAAGGCAATTCGTTAAACGGCGCTACATTGGTTTCACACCATAGTATATTCCGCATCCGGCTGTCCAATTCCCAATCACAGAAAGGAATGACGACAGCTTTGAAATCAAGTCCCTTCGATTTGTGTATGGTCATGATGCGAAATGCCAGTTCGTTCTCGGGCGTGGCGATAAATTGCTTATGACCGAATTTCTCCCACCATTGCAAGAAAGAGTTCAAATCGGAGGATTTGCCGGTGGTGAATTTATAAATGATGTCCTGAAATGCCTGCAGAAAAACGACTTCGTTGTGCCAGGCCGGTAAGTCGAACAACGCAATGATTTTTTCTGTCATTTCGAACAATGCGAGGTGTTTGCATTGCAGCAATTGTTCATTTTCTTCCTCTGTGAATAAGGATGACAGACCCTTTTCAGGATTAGTAACCGACATCGAAACTTTCAGTGCTTCATTGATTGGAAGTTTCAATTTCCCCTGAGCATATTCCTGATTTACAATCGTTTTTTGAACGACATCCTCCGGATTTATGAGCAGGCGCAGGATTCCCAGGAGGAATTTGATGGTGGAAGCCGATTCGACCATCAGGCCTTCGGTTCCCATGATGTCGTAACTGAATTCCGGTCTGGCTTCAGGAGTTGTTTTATAATTCAGCAGCGTTTGTATGACTTGTTTTTCTTCGCTATTGGTTCTTACCAAAATGGCCACATCGCCGGGCTTGTACCCGCGCGACTGAAAATCTTCGAGTATACCGGGGAGTTTCTTCAAACTGATTTCTCTCCAGGAGGCATCTTCTTCTGTGTCATCTATAAACTCAAACCGGATCCGGCCTGTGCCTGCTTTATCCGGAACCTGTTGTACCGTTTCCTGATAGGCATTGCTTATTTTACCTTTTAAGTCTTCTAACTGATGTTGATTTGCATCTGATTTTTCAATATTCTCATCTAATTTTTGCTGCAAGCGACCGGCTGCCTGTACAAAAAATGTATTATTAAAGCTGACGATGTTTTTATCACTTCTCCAGTTGGTGTCGAGATTTTCATCTTTTATCTCTGCCTTACTAAAATCCTGATAGAGCTGACTGTCCAATAATTTCCAGTCGGAGTTACGCCAGCGGTAGATGCTTTGCTTAACGTCGCCCACCACTAAGTTGTCGTTGCCCGACGACAGACTGTTTTTGATTAATGGAAGGAAGTTCTTCCATTGTAATACAGAGGTATCCTGAAACTCATCAATCATAAAATGGTCGATGAGCAACCCGCTTTTTTCATAGATAAAAGGCGCATCGCTGTCGTCGATGATTTTATTCAACAACAGGTTCGAATCGGAAATTAGCATGACATTTTGCTCCGTAGTCAGTTTTTTGATTTGCATCGCTAAATCTGACAGGATGCCGAGTGTGTTCAGGTGCTTCCGGATGATTAAGGCTGAATTCCGGGTAGGCAGATGTTCGTCGAAATGAGCAACTAATTCCTGCATTTGCGATTGTAATCCACCTTGAAAAGCCTCATTTATTGCTTCTATGATGTGTTGAGGTGCCGATTTGGTATAACATCCTTCAACATCACCAACCATTTTCAGGAAAGAACTTTTCAATTCCATTTCTCCTGCTGAAACTTTTTCCAGATTTTTTATGCCTGAACGCGAACCTCCTTTGAAGTCGTCTGTTTGCAATCCATTGTTTTGAATGATTTGCAGCGCTTGATCCGCTATTTTTTTGGCATTAGCGGCAAAATCGTCGATGATAAAATGCAATTTGCTACGGAATTCGGACAGGAACTTGCGGTCGTGTAATTTTTCGTTGGTCTCTGCTGCTTTATGCTGAAAACTTTCCTTGAAAATCTCAAGTCCCAGGTTCATTATACTCGACCGCAGGTTCCAGTTCTCGGCATTTTCAATTCTTTCTTCCGCGTAGGAGGTAAGCCATTCCAGCAGTTGCCTGTTTTCCTTTTCTGATAAATCGAAGAACAGGTTGTCGACCGATTGGTCAAGTACCTGAGCGGTGTCTAATTCGAGCGCATATCCACCGTGTACACCAATGTCACGGGCAAAAGCACGGATAACCTGTTGAAAAAAGCGGTCGATTGTGCTGATGGAGAAAGCGGCATAATCGTGCAGGATGTTGATGAGAATTTTACCGGCCTGCCTATTGATGTCTTCTGCTGATTGATTCATTTTCTTCATCAAATCCGCCCGGTATGGAGATTGTTGTCCGGTTGCCAACAGGTGAAGTTCTTTCAGAATACGCGACTTCATCTCCTCTGTAGCTTTGTTGGTGAAAGTTACAGCCAGTATACGCCGATGGTGATTGGGTCTATCAGCATCGAAAAGCAGGCCGATGTAATCCTGTGTAAGACGAAATGTCTTCCCGGAACCGGCAGAAGCGCGATATACTTTCAGCATATTTTATCTTTTCTTCTGAAAAAACTCTTTCATCAACGACGCACATTCATTTTCAAGCACGCCACCGGTAACGATGGTTTTCGGATGAATTCCCTGAGGTGCAAAACGTAAAAACCCACGTTTTTCGTCACCGGCACCGTATACAATCCGGCTGATTTGCGACCATCCCAACGCACCGGCGCACATCACGCAGGGTTCAACGGTGACATAGATGGTGCAGTCGGTCAGGTATTTCCCTCCCAGAAAACCAGCAGCAGCCGTGATGGCCTGCATCTCAGCATGGGCAGTCACATCGTTTAGTGTTTCGGTGAGGTTATGACCGCGTGCGATGATTCGATCCTGGCACACGATGACGGTTCCCACCGGGACTTCCTCGCGTTCGAAAGCCTTCCGGGCTTCGGCGAGGGCCTGCTGCATGAAATACTCATCACTCAACATCTTCTTCAATTACCAGATTTTCGATGATAAAGTTCTGTCTTTCGGAGGTGTTTTTTCCCATATAGAAAGAAAGCAAATCCCCGACTGCATCTTCCTTTTTAAGTGTAACCTGATCTAAGCGAATATCTTTCCCGATAAAGTGTTTGAACTCGTCCGGCGATATTTCTCCCAATCCTTTAAAACGGGTGATTTCAGGATTTGCTCCCAGCTTTGCTATTGCCTGCACCCGTTCTTCTTCTGAGTAACAGTAAATTGTCTCTTTTTTATTCCGTACCCTGAACAAAGGTGTTTGCAGGATGTACACATGTCCTTTCTTTATCAAATCGGGGAAGAATTGAAGGAAGAAAGTTATCAGCAGCAGCCGGATGTGCATCCCGTCAACGTCGGCATCGGTTGCCACAATCACTTTGTTATATCGCAAGCCATCAATTCCTTCTTCAATATTCAGCGCCGCCTGCAGCAGGTTAAATTCCTCGTTTTCATACACAATCTTTTTGGTAAGACCGTAGCTGTTGAGCGGTTTACCCCTCAAACTGAAAACAGCCTGGGTATTCACATCGCGGCTTTTGGTAATAGAACCGCTCGCCGAGTCGCCCTCGGTGATGAAAATACAGGTATCTTCCACATTCCCTTTTGTATCGTTGTAATGCAGCCGGCAGTCCCTGAGCTTCTTGTTGTGCAGATTGACCTTCTTGGCACGTTCCCGCGCCAACTTGGTTACACCGGCAATGGCTTTTCTCTCCTTCTCCGAATCCTGAATCTTTTGCAACATAATGTTGGAAGTCTCAGCGTTTCGGTGCAGGTAATTATCTAATTCCTTTTTCAGAAAATCTGAAATGAACTTGTTGATCGAAATTCCGTCCTTGGACATGTCTCTCGAACCCAGTTTTGTTTTGGTCTGTGATTCGAAAACCGGTTCTTCCACACTGATGGCGACAGCAGCCACAATGCCGTTGCGGATATCGGTCAGCTCCATATTTTTGTTGTAAAACTCCTTGATGGTTCGACCCACTGCTTCCCGGAAAGCGCTTTGGTGTGTACCGCCGTGTGTGGTGTGCTGACCGTTCACGAAAGAATAATACTCTTCTCCGTATTGGTCGGTATGTGTAAAGGCAATTTCGATGTCTTCCCCTTTCAGGTGAATAATCGGGTAGAGCATATCCGCTGTGATATTTTCATTCAACAGATCAAGCAGACCGTTTTTAGAGCTTATTTTCTTGTCGTTGAACCTGATGGTAAGACCGGTGTTGAGATACGCATAATTACGAAGCATCGTTTCGATGAAATCTTCGTTGTATTTGTACTTCTCGAACATGGTATCGTCGGGTTCGAAATAGATATAGGTTCCTCTTTCCGAAATATTATCTTCAATGATACCCGTTTCAGATGTAATTTTACCTTTTTCAAATTCAGCCCGGCGTGTTTGTCCGTCGCGGAAACTTTGAACAATAAACTTATTCGACAGTGCGTTCACTGCTTTTGTACCCACACCATTCAATCCAACCGACTTTTTAAATGCTTTCGAATCGTATTTTCCCCCGGTATTCATGATGGAGACCGCGTCAATCATTTTCCCGAGCGGAATTCCGCGTCCGTAGTCCCTGACTTCTACATACCTGTCGTGGACCGTTACATTAATTTGTTTTCCGGCCCCCATCCGGAACTCATCCACACAGTTGTCAAGCACTTCTTTCAACAGCACATAAATCCCGTCATCTGCATGCGAACCGTCACCCAACTTACCGATATACATACCGGGACGGCGGCGGACGTGTTCCAGTCCCTCCAGCGTGATAATATTACTGTCGCTGTAATCAACCTGTTGCACACCATTCAGTTCGTCCATATCTGTTTTATGAAATTTAATGTTTTAATATTTTACCTGGATATCCACGACTCCGGATTTAAAATGGTCCGGTCCTTCCATATCTGGAAAAACAATTCAGTTTTATTGTCATTTTCCGGATCTGTATATATTTGTCCGATGCTTTGTTTGGCATCTACCTTCTGACCCACGCGTACATAGATGTTTGTAAGGTTAGCATATACTGTCCTGTACTGCCCGTGTTGAATAATCACCCCGTTATTACTTCCCGGAACCGAGAACCGTTGCGTGACAACTCCCTCAAAAACAGCCCGGGCATTTGTTCTGGAAGGAGTCTGTATGTAAATGCCTTTGTTGTTAGTGGTTACGTATTTTAGTGTCGGATGTGGTTGTACACCGAACTTCCCACTGATAAAACCCCGATCGACCGGCCAGGGAAGACGACCGGAATTTGCAGCAAAATTTCCTGAAATCAGTTTTTCTTCTTTGGTCATGGCATACCCGGTTTCTGCTGTTCGCGGCTTTGCTGCGGGCTCCTTGCTCTCAGGTTCTTTCGCTCTTCTTGCCTGTTCTTCTTTTCTTCTTTTTTCTTCAGCTTTCCTGACTTCTTCCGCGATTAATGCCTCAATTTTCCTGTTCAGGTCGTTCGCAATCTTTTGCTGTTTTTTCAGATCTGCCTGTAATGTTTTTTCTTTCTTTTTTAAATCGGAATATACAGAATTTTCTTTTCGTTGGTCGGAAATTAATTTCTGCTGCTCAGCGCTTTTTTGCGATTTGATATCAACCTGTGTTTTTTTATGCTGGGCCAGTTGTTCCGTCTTATTTGCTATCTCGAGTTTCGTGTTTTCAATCTTTCGCATTTGTTCTTTCCGGTACTGCGAATACTCCTGCATGTAACGAAGGCGACGGAACGACTGATCAAATGTTTCAGCCGATAAAACGAACAGGATTTTTGAATATACACTCCGGTTGATGTAGGCTTCTCTCACCATATTGGCGTAATCGGCTTTATACGTTTCCAGTTCCCGTTCCAGCTTTCGCGTTTCACTGTTCAGCTTGTTAATTTCAGTATCCAGGGTCGAAATTTCCTTGTTGATATGATTGATAAGCGATTTCCTTTCGTTGATATTTTTATTGATAATATTCAGTTTGTTGAGCGAACTGCGTTGTGTTTTCTTGGTTTCGCTCAGTACTTTACTTGTAGTTTCGAGTCTTCTCAGCGCGTTCCTGCGTTGTTCCTCCAGTTCTTTAATCGTCTGACCGACAGCAATGGTCAGGGTCAACAAAGTAAGTAATATAGTAGCAATCTTTCGCATATTCTTTTTATTTGATCAGTGAAGTAATATCTCCCTGCCGGTATTGATTCAGATTTAACGCCGGAATTGTGATGCCTTCATCAACAGCAAACCGGCTGATTGACAGATTGAAATTATACAAGGCTGTTTTGTTTTTCAACTGAAAACGTATCCCGTAGGGGAAAATTAAGCTCCCGTTTTGTGTGAAATCCGAATAAAAAGCCATAAACTGTTCATTTCCGGAATTGGAATTGACAGCCATTTCCCGTATCCTGTGATGCTCGTTCAGGAAAAAATGCTGAGTCAACGTAGCATGTTGATAAGATAACATCTTGTTCCCGTTCTTTTCAGATGCATGCATCAAAACGGTCTCGGCATGATTCGCAGTACTGATGAAAAAGAGTTTGTTGGTAAACAGAGATTCAAAAGTCAGATAATCAATGACAATCCCGAATTGTTGTTCAAAGATACTGTAATCCGATTGATAATAGATACCTTTTATTTTGTCAATTACAAGAATCTGCTTCGGTGTCAGTCTGGCAATAAACATTTCGACGCCAAAAAAGGGCTGTACCGAAATGTGTATAACAGAATCGGGAATGATTTTGCAGGTTGCAGCACTGTTGTATCGTGTATTTTCACTCAGGTTGATACTGATATTCATTCGTTTAAATTCAATACTCGTGAATTTAGGTTCTGCCTTTTGTATTTCTGTTAATAATATTTGAGCCTCAGTCTGTTTTTCAGGCACAACTGTTTTTTGTGTTGTTTTACATCCGGTAAATGAAATGAAAACCACCACGACCAATAGTATTTTTATAAAGTCCTTTTGCATGTTATCTGTTCCAGCCTTTATTTTCAATTTTAGCTTTCAATTCATCCGTCTGATGACCTGAATCAAACGCTTTCTTCCATGTTTCGATTGCCCTGGCATCGTGATCTCCAAGCATCCATAGAATATCTCCGTAATGTTCCAGAATCACTCCGGGCGTCTGATCATTCTTCATGTTATCAATGGCCCGTTCAATATAAAATTTTGCCAGAGAATAATTTCCCTGTTGATAGAAAATCCAGGCGTAAGTATCTAAATAAGTGCTGTTACGGGGTTCTTTCTCCACTGTTTTGGCACTCATTCTTTCGGCTTTTTGCAATTCTTTCTTTTCGATAGAAAGATAATACGCAAAATTATTCAGGGCAATCAGGTTATTGGGATTTATTGTAACAGATTCTTCGTATGCCAGATAAGCGTCTTCTGTTTTTTCAAGTTTCATATATATATCACCCAGATGAGCGTAAATGTCACTTTTTAGTTCCGTTTTTTCACCCGGTTTAAAAAGCGTGAGGGCGGTTGTATGCGTATTGAGTGCTTCCTCATATTGCTCTGTTATTTCCAATGTAATTCCTTTATAAAAATAAAAGATAATTTTATCATCAGTTGCCTCAATGGCCCTGTTGGTAATGCTGTTTACCGTATCATAATCTTTTTTATCAAAGTAAATTTGAATCAGGTTTAACCAGGTTTGTTGGTTGTTGGGATTGATATTTAACATGGATTCATAAGCGAGAGCAGCTTCTTCTGTTCTTTTCAGATATTGCAGAAAAGCGGCATAATAGCCGTGAACCTCTTCTTCCAGTGGGTAGCGTTCAATCAGGAGTTTAAAAAGTTTTTCTGTTTCTTCAATCTTTCCGTCTGCTTTGATGATATTCTCAATATGTTGACCGAGAATCTCTAATTTACTGGTCATGTCTAATTGCCCGTTTTGCAATGCAAGCATGATGTATTCGAGTGCCTTCTCATGGTTATTCACCACTTTGTAATAGTCCGAAAGAGAAACAAATACAAGTGGATTTTGCGGGTCGTTTTCTAATATAGATTGGTATAAGGTGTACGCTTCCTCTAATTTGCCTTGCTGCATTAACATATCCCCTTTTAAAATGCGATACCTGTTATCTTTTGGGAATTTCTGAACCAGTTTGTCTATTTCGGCATGTGCTTTTTTAATGTTGTTGTCAGCAAGATAAAGTCTTATTTTGTCGAAAATGATACGTTCGTTGATACCGGTAATGCGTTCCAGTTTTTGATATAAAGCGATGGCTTTTGAAGGTTCCTTTGTTTCTTTGTATAACTGAATCAGCACGTTGTATGTATATTCCTTTTCAGGATATTTTTTGAGCAAAGATTCACCAATGGTAATCGCATCTTCGTACTTCTTATCCTGAATATATAAGCTGATGAGGTTGGTGTTGTACCACCAGTTGTCGGGTTCGGCCAGAACAGCCTGTTGCAAACCCTTTAATGCTTCCTCTTTTTTCCCGGAAGCCAGTTGCATGAAGGCAATCTCGACAATCAACCCGGTATCGGTAGAGTCTATTTTGCTGCTTTTAAGGAATGATTCATATGCCTCGGCGAATTGACCTTCTTCCCTGAGTCTTAATCCTTCATAAAAATGAAAATAAAACTCACGTTGATCCTCTTCAGATAAGGCATGGGTTACCTTATTCTCCAGCGTAGCATGCTTTATGCTGTTGCAGGAAAATAGCGTAAAAAGTAAAAAATAGATGATTTGATTGTTTAATTTCATACACCCGTATGTCCAAAGCCACCTGCTCCGCGATCGGTAGCGCCCAGTTCCTCAACTTCAACCCACTCTGCCTGTACATGTGAAGCAATCACCATCTGGCAAATACGTTCACCATCTTCAATCACAAAATCTTCTGAAGATAAATTAACCAGAATCACACAAATTTCACCCCGGTAGTCGGCATCTATTGTTCCCGGTGAGTTCAGAATGGTAACCCCTTTTTTGATGGCTAATCCGCTGCGTGGGCGAATTTGCGCTTCATAACCCACCGGCAATTCTATGAATAAACCCGTTGGAACAAGTTTGCGTTCTAAAGGTTTAAGTATAATTTTTTCATCTAAGTTAGCCCTCAAATCCAACCCTGCCGAATGAACGGTTGCGTATTCCGGAAGTGCATGTTTGGAGTGGTTGACAATTTTTATCTTCATATATGTCTTTAATAATTGCTGATATTCACAATAGCCACAAAAATACAATTTTTTCCCGGGATACGAACATTAAAAAAGATTGAAAATAGTTTTTTTGAATAATTAAAGAAAAATTTCCTTAATAGTTTTTGTAGCTAAAATATTTGTTGTACTTTTGTAACGCCTGAAGAAGGGGGTAGGTTTTTTTAAGGAGATAAAGAACATTATATAAACACAATTTTATTTATTTATTAGCAAATGGCAAATTTGGATTTAAGCAAGTATGGTATTTCGGGGAACTTCGAAATCGTACACAATCCGTCTTATGAAGAGCTTTTTCAAGCCGAAATTGACCCTGCGAATGAAGGATTCGAAAGGGGAGTGTTAACAAAAACCGGTGCTGTAGCAGTTGATACTGGTATTTTTACGGGCCGTTCTCCAAAAGATAAGTTCATTGTTCTGGATGACACAACAAAAGATACACTCTGGTGGGATGGTACCATCAATCGTCCGACGTCTCCTGAAGTATTTGATGCTTGCAAGAATTTGGTAACCAAACAACTTTCCGGTGCAAAAAAATTATACGTGGTTGATACATTCTGTGGTACAAACGAAGATACCCGCATGAAAGTGCGTTTCATCATGGAAGTGGCATGGCAGGCTCACTTTGTGACCAACATGTTCATCCGTCCATCTCATTATGAACTGGCAAACTATGGTGAACCAGATTTCGTATGTTTGAATGGTTCAAAAACAACTAACCCGAACTGGAAAGAGCAGGGTCTTCATTCTGAAAACTTCACTTTGTTCGATTTGACCCGCAAAATGCAGGTAATCGGTGGTACCTGGTATGGTGGTGAAATGAAAAAAGGTATTTTTGCTTTGATGAACTACTACCTGCCATTAAGAGGTATTGCTTCTATGCACTGTTCAGCCAACGTGGGTGTTGACGGAGACGTGGCTATCTTCTTCGGTCTTTCGGGAACAGGTAAAACAACTTTGTCGGCCGACCCGAAACGTTACCTGATTGGTGACGATGAGCACGGATGGGACGATCACGGTGTATTCAACTACGAAGGTGGTTGCTATGCAAAAGTTATCGACCTGAGCAAGGAAAACGAACCGGATATCTGGAGAGCCATCAAACGTGATGCATTACTTGAAAACGTAACTGTGAAAGAAGATGGTACTCCTGATTATTCAGCAGCAGCTTCTAAGACAGAAAACACACGTGTTTCTTATCCTATTCATCACATCAGCAAAATTGTGTTGCCGTCACGTGCCGGACATGCTTCTAAAATTATTTACCTGTCGGCTGACGCATTTGGTGTATTGCCTCCGGTTTCTATTTTAGATGACAAATCAGCTCAGTATCACTTCCTTTGCGGTTATACTTCAAAATTAGCCGGAACAGAACGTGGTATCACAGAACCTCAGATGTCATTCTCACCTGCATTTGGTGAAGCGTTCCTGACATTGCATCCGACAATGTACGCTAAAACACTGGTTGCTAAAATGCGGGAGCATGGAGCAAAAGCTTACTTGGTTAATACAGGCTGGAACGGAACAGGAAAACGTATGTCGTTGAAAGATACACGTGCCATCATCGATGCTATCATCGACGGTTCAATCCTGGAAGCGGAAACAAAACACATTCCCGTGTTGAATCTGACCGTTCCTGTTGCTTTGAAGAATGTTTCAGAAGGTATCCTGGATCCTCGTGATACTTATCCGACTGAAGCTGACTGGACTGCAAAAGCAAAACAGCTCGCTGCAAAATACATTGCTAACTTCGAGCAGTATTGCGACAACGAAGCTGCAATTGCATTGAAAGTAGCTGGTCCTCAGTTGTAATAAACACTTCAATAGATAAATTAAAACAGGCTGTCCGGTAACCCCGACAGCCTGTTTTATATCAGAAAACTTGATTTCTTACTTCCATTTCGTGATATCCTGCTATCATTAACTTGATTTCTTACTGTCGACTTCAGTGATATACCAGCCCACTCTCAACTTCAGTGATATGCCTGCTATCTCTCAACTTTCGTGATATGACGGCTGAAATACAATACCTGATAATGAATTGCATTAGCCCAGTATTCCCAGTTGTGTTTCCCGGGACGTTCGATATAATCATGATCAATTCCCAGCTTGATTAGTTTCTGATGCAAAGCAGCATTCATTTCATATAGGAAATCTGCAACACCGCAATCGATAATGATATTGAGGTCATTGTTTTTCAAACTTTCCACAAGATATGCCACAGAATGAGAGCGCCAGAGTTCAGGATCTTCTTCGTAGCTTTTCCCTATTCGTTTGGTAAGATCGTATTTCTTAGAAGTACCCAACACATCAACAGCCCCACTCATACTCCCTGCATGAGCAAATAAATTGCGGTTGCGGATAGCCAGGTACAGCCCCCCGTGACCACCCATGCTTAATCCGGTTATGGCTCTCCCGTTACGGTTGGGAATGGTCGCGTATTGTTTGTCAATAAAGTTTATTAAGTCATTTGTGATAAACGATTCATATTGGAATTCAGGATCTACAGGGCTGTCCAGATACCAGCTGCTGTAACCTCCGTCCGGACAAACAAAGAGAAAACCATATTGTGTAGCCAGCTCCTTAACAGCTGGCACCGTGTTGACCCATTTGGCAAAATTATCACTATAGCCATGCAAAAGATAAATAACGGGATATTGTTTCTTTTTTGAGTAGTTTTCAGGCTTTATAACGACAGTTTTGATTTCCTTCTTCATTTTTTCAGCGTACACACTGATTGTATCGACTTGTGCTGCCTGAACAAGAACGCAAGCACAAAGCAGTAAAATAAAAGTAAAGTGTTTTTTCATGTTATTTCCCAATGAGGGTCATTTATAAAGTATAATTTATTCCTGTTTCAAGATGTACAGAGCGTCTTTTTGATGTTTCCTCCCAGCGAATGGCATTGTAAAGCGGATTGTGCTCAGTAATGTAGCTTATTCCTGCACGAAGTTGAATTCCGGGACGAATGTAATAAACTCCGTTGATTCCTGCACTCATGACTGCTTTGAAATCTCTTATATTAGCCATTACAGTTTCGGTATTTTCGGTACCTACTGAGAACTGGTATATATAATCGTTGTCAGGATTCTGACGGTGTACGAAGATGTTAAACAGTCCTTTTGTGTGGTACAATTTGAATCCAAGGTACTGACTATTCCCTCCTGTCCCGTTTCCTGCTCCCAGCCATTGCCCGTTATTCGTGTAACCTTGCTTGATTTGATGATGAGCGTAAAAGGTAGATCTGCCATCAAACTGAAAGTCTTGTGAAACTTCGAGGTTTGTTACTTCCAACAATAATTCTCCACGCAGAGATTTATTAAACAGAATCAAGTCAAGCGATTTTCGCATACCGGATGTATAAACAAGGCTGTGGAAAGGGTATCTGATATACCCATCCAGACCGGGACTATAATCATTTAACCCGATTTCACTATATACTTCAAATCCTGACTCCGGCAATAAATAGTTAAAGCCGATGGAAGCACGCTGATCCCAGGTATCACGCCCCCCATGAATATTCATCGGAATAAAAAATAAATCAGGGATTGATAACAAGGAATTGTATTCCCACTGGCACATGAAGTTTCTGTTGGCCATCAAGGTTAGCCCGGGTAGAAAAGAGGGAGCGTATGCGACAGACAAACCGGAAAACAGCCGGTAATTGTTAGTCTCATTATGGTCGAAATAATCAGATTCCCGCAGTTGTCCCAACCACAGACGGGCTTCGATTTTGCCGGCATTCCATTTTCCAAACCGGATGTTTGTCGGGCGGACACCAATGTCAAACCTCGGATAGGATGGGGCATTGTTGGAATGCAAAATCGGATTGAGTTTTGCGGGGCCTAACCACAGGTATTGTGTGCCCAGTCCGACCGTAAAAGATTTGGATGAATACCTGATTTCAGAATCACCCCATCCGAATTTGAAAAGCTGCGCATTCCCGAATCGCTGTGGGGCATCAATATATTGGACTCCGTGGTAACCAAAAATACTGGCTTTATTGTTATAAAGGTCTCCACTGTAAACGGAATTGGGTGGCATGAAAAGAAACGATTTGTTTTCTGAAAATACAAGCTCTGGCTTGAAAGTCAGTGCAAAACCATTTTTCTCATACCTCATGCCTGCTGACAAGTACGCATTCAATCCTTTACCTTGCCATAACAAGCCGTCATTTTGTCCGTAAGGCGATGCTCCGTTGTAAGATACAAAAAAATCGGGACCAAATATCTTCAAATAATTGCCGGAGTTTGTGGGTTTGAGTTGATTTTGCCATTTGTTTTCCTCAGGTTGGTTGAAAGTCCATTTTGAGTCGGATAAAGTTCTGAAGTTCAGATAAGGACGTTCAGTGTAACCATCTAATGAAAGGAAGTCGTAATATGAATCAACCGCAGACAGTAGTTTTTCCTGCGAAAAGAGAGAAGATAAGGATGATAAAACAACAATGAAGGCAATTGTTCTTTTTATATTTGTAAAGAGGAGTTTTTTTGTTTCTAACATGGCAGTTATTTATGAAAATTAATTTAATCCGTTCTCACAAAAGTATTTGTTATCCTGTTGTTTTCTTCTCATTTTATCTCTATTCTTATTTGCATCTGTATAATTCTCTTTATGCCACAGATGATATTGCACGGCAAGACTTCTCAATGACTTAAACTGATATCCGGCTGCTTTGAACCGCCAGACCAAATCAATATCTTCACCCACACCGGGAAGCGTATAGCTCTCGTCGAAACCATTGATGGCATAAATCGCTTGTTTCGAAAAAGACATGTTGCATCCAATAATATATTTTATCTTTCTTAATTTGGGGATAAATCCAAGTAATCCTGTTGGAGAGACAAAAAATCCCTCTTCAATATATTCAATATTTCCTTTCCCGAAAAAAAGTTTTTTGTATAGTAAACCCTGGAATTTATGAATGGATTCAGGTGAATTTTTTACTAAAGAGCTTGATGTTGGTTTGTCTAATTTTACCCTTCTCCCCGACAGGATGACATTTTCCCTTGCATATCGCAGGTGCATCTCTACAAAGCGATGGTGCAACACACAATCTCCATCAATAAAAATCAACCAGTTTGATCCGGCATGACGGATAGCATTGTTCAGCGCTTTGTTCTTTCTCCACCCTATATCTTCCTGCGTTAAATGTTGATAGTCATGCCCGAATTTGTATGCTTGCACAAACTTTTTCATGTTCTCATGTTGTCCGTCTTCTGATATAATAATTTCAAAATCTTTCTCAGTTTGAAGTTTTAAAGAATCCAATACTACTTTAAGTGATTTTGTGTTGTCATAAACGGAAATTATAATCGAGGCTTTATACTCCATGTTTTAAGTCTTTTTTCTGAATGAATCCTTTTTTCCACATTCAATGAACAAAGTTAATCAAAAGTTGAGTATATAACAGTGAAAATCATTAAAAATTGTATCTTTGCTTCCCAAATATTAATCTATGCAAAACCGGTTCTCATCTCTTGTTTTATCGGGAGGAATAGCGTCTTTTGTTATTATATACATTTTATATACAATTGATCTGGTGAAGAGTGAAAACGAGATTTTTGTCCGCTTCATTTCATTAGGGTTGTTTGTTTCAGGTGTTTTGCTCCTGATTATAAATGAAATAAGAAAACATCATTTGTCTTTATCACGAACAATAAAGAACAATACCCTCGTTATAATTCCCCTGATATTATTACTGATAGCAACGATATTTCACAAACGGATTGGAATTTATGCCACCGGTTTTTTTGTTTTTATGTCATTGATGCATCTTATTTTTAATAAGGAGTTATATAAACTCAATAAGATGTATTATTTCTTGTTTGGGTATGTTTTATTGTTGTTTTTAGGAACGATTTCTACTCAAAAAGGGTTTCATTTTCCGGAATTAAGTTATACATTTTTACTCGTTCCTATTTCATTCTGTTTTTTCAACTTATCCCATGATACGTTGCTCCGAATCGCCAGAATTTTTTTTCGGATTATGATGATTTATTTAATCGTTTGTGTCATATACTGGTGGTATAACTTTCTTCATCTCGATGCTGATTTCACGGAATGGATTACGCAAAAGAAGACTTTTTTATTATGGATGGCTGATTGGAGGCCACAAATCCGACTGTCAAATGGAATTACATTTCCGGCTTACTTTTTCGTTAATTCCTGGGCCTGCTATTATCATCCGAGTTATATTTCTATCGTTTTGTTTTTTGGACTGATAACCGGTTTTTATTTATTCTATAAAAAAGATCAACACAATTTTGTGTCAAAATTTGAGTTGATTCTGTATGTTGTGCTGTGTCTGTTCGTTGAAGCACTGATGGAGAGTAGAATTGGCATTGTGGGTTGTGTTTTCATTCTGGCTGCTACCGGATTGTATTATGCCAAGCTAAGACTGAAAATGTTCAAGATTGCCATCGTTGTCTACATCATAGCCGGTAGTGCTGCCCTCTTGTTTATGCAGCATGCAGTGGAAGGATTCATTGGAGATAAAGCCAGGAATACCTATTCAACCCTTGCAATTCATTTTATAGAAGATCATTTCTGGTGGGGTTCGGGAACGCAGGAACAGCATATTGCCCTCGAATATCAGGAAGAACAAATGAAAGGCACAATGCCTCCGTTTGAGGAAAAAATGATATATACACACAACCAGTTCCTGGGAAATATGGTGCAATTCGGTATTTGGGGACTAATAGCACTTGTAATATTGCTGTACAGTATCATCCATTATTCCATTAAAGAACGTTCCTATCTGTTACAAATGCTGGTTGCGGTTCTTATACTTTTTATGATGATAGAAGAGCCTTTATATACGCAGGAAGGCATTACCAGATTTACGGTTTTCCTGGTCTTTTTTACGGCTATAAGCGAAAGTAAGAAGGAGCGAACTTATGTTGACTTACGTAAGATATTAAAAAAGAAGTGATTGAAACAGTTGCGTGAATAATGAATAATAGATACCCTGAAATAGACCTTGTATATCTGTGGGTTGATGGTAATGACCCTGTGTGGAATCGCAAGAAACAGGTGGCATTACAGAAAAAAACTTCAACGTCAAATATTAATATTAATGGGAGATATATTGATAATGATGAGTTGAAATACTCTTTGCGGTCTGTTGAAAAACATTTACCCTGGATCCGAAAGATATTTATTGTTACCGATCAGCAGCGTCCGGACTGGCTTGATGTGAATCATCCTAAAATACAACAGGTTAATCATGAGGATGTTTTACCCTCCGAAGCAATTCCGTGCTTTAATTCTGTTGTGATAGAGTATTATATTTACCGGATTCCCGGACTTTCAGATTGTTTTTTATATGCAAACGATGATATGTTCGTGTATGCCGATTTGTCGCCGTCGTATTTTTTTGCGGAAGATGGGTTTCCTGTTGTCAGGTTACAATATCAGTTTATGCAGCGGACTGAAATCAAACTAAAGAAACTGTTTGGTATCCGTATCAACAATTACCGTAAAAGTATTGAGAACGCCCTTGACTTGATAAACCGGAAATTCGGGATATATTACCCGGGAGTTTCTCACCATAACATCGACGCATACAGGAAAGAAGATTTCAGGGCGGTGGTGGAGGATGTTTTTAAAACGGAATTGTCACCTGTTCTGAAGAATCAGTTCAGGGATCCTTCTGATGTACAACGGGTTCTGTTTCATTATTACCTGTTGGCTGTAAAACACGGCCACATGAAACTGGTAAACAGAAAAGAATCGTGCCGCATCAGGGTGCAGAATCCTGATTTTATGGGGTATCTGAAAAGGTTCAATCCTGATTTGTTTTGTCTGAACGATACCGAACGTGCAACTGATGAAGATCGTGCGCGGGTCAGGCCTTTTTTGGAGGCACTGTATCCTGAAAAATCCTCATTTGAAAAATAATCAGTAAACCCGGCTATTTGCGTTGCATCACACAAAATCCGAATAAATACCACCTGATTCGTCCCGTGTCAAAGACTCTTTTCTTGAAGAAAGGTATAAATCCGAACAGTTTATAGCTGATATCCTGTTTGGTTGGCACTCCAATAACAGAGATGTTATTTTCCTGCGCAAAAAGGTCTCTGCGTCTTTTTGCTTCTTGTATTTTCAGCCGTCTGTCAATGCGTTTTAGTCCGCCTTTGGTGGTCATGGCTGAATTTATCCGGTGCTTGTAGTAATACGTAGCGCCGGGTACGGTAATAATTTTGTTTGCCCAATATACGGCCTTGAAAGAGAAAACCATGTCTTCGGCAACCTGCAGGTCTTCGTCGAAGAAAAGCTGATGCTTATCCAGTAATGATTTTTTAAAAAGATATTTTACGGAGTATCCCTGATTCCCTACATTGGTCAGACGCATTTTATCTTCTGTTGCCGAAACCAGAATGCTTTCCTGATAAGAATAGGTGATAGCAGGTAGTCGTTCGTGTACTAATCCGCAGCAGGCTATTTCTGCACCTGACCGCACGGCGGCTAAGATCATTTTCTCGTAAAATTCGAGGTTGATGATGTCGTCAGCATCCAGAAAGTGAATATAATCACCGCTTGCTGCACGGATACCGGCGTTACGGGCAGCGGAAACTCCTTTGTTATCCTGTGTGATAAGTTTTACAGGGAATCCCCGGACGATTTCTATCGTATTATCTGTGGAACCGTCATCAATTACAATGATTTCCAGCGTCATGTAACTCTGACAAACTACGGCATCGAGACATTGTGCTATATACGCTGATGCGTTGTAAGCCGGAATAATGACAGATATGCGATTTTCTCCTTTCACAATACTAAATAGTTATAATTCAAAACGTGATTTCTCCGGTAATATGCTGTCGAAAGCAGCTTTCAGTTCACCCAGCACCTTGTCGTAGTTGCGGATATGGACATTGTCGTTCAGACAGACTAATTTATACGATTGTTCCTTTACTGCCCGAATGGCTTTTTTTGATTTAAGTACCAGTGGAAACATCTTCGTGTCGCCGTAGGTATTGTATGGATTGAAGTCCGATTTACAGATTTGCCAGGTTTTGAAAAGTTCGGGCGTTAAATCCTGATCGCTCCTGAACCGGTGCGTCGACATTTCAGTCAACTCCGGGCTACATTTCTCCCATACTTCAACAAATGTTTTCTTCAGATAGGGTTGAGCGTTGTGGGGTGTTCGTAGCGTGACAAACTTACCATAAGGTTTCAGCAAGTAGTTTAGCCTGCTTCTTTTACCGTAAGATTTGTCAAACCACTTGTCATAATCACGCTTGATGATTTCTTTTTTGTCGAAGTGTTTGTTTATCAGCCGGATGTTATTTCGCAGCATTTTACCAAACTGCGATAACCCGAAGTTAGTCCTGAATGCGGCTATATCATTGGGTAATCCATTGGTAAAAAAACGATTTTCCGAAAGGTGATTGATGATAAAAAAATCATCGTTGAAATACACAAAATGTTCGGCCAATCCGGGAATCTTATGCATGTAAATCTCAATCAGATTCGAATTGAAAACCGGCGTGTATTCTTTTGGGATAAAATCTTCGTGATTCACCAGGTTTAGTTTGGGGTGATTCGGATCCAACCATTCAGGTTTTTGTCCGCAGGTTACAAAATGAATTTTTCTCACCCAGGGAGCAAATTTATCAACGCCTCTGAACCAGTATTTCAGCAGCCCATAATCCCTGAAACGGGCTTCTGAAACTTCATTTTTCGTATTATCAATTTTACCTGAATAACGGGAAAATTCCTGTTTCCACACCGGATCGTCCATGTCCACCCAGGTAATTACAAAATCAATATCCATGTCTTAATTTATATGCGTTAAGCGACTGATTTTTTTGTAGATTCAATTTAAATCCATTGGTAAACCCTTACCCAATCGACTTCAAGCAGACCTTCTTCTCCGGTCATTTTATCAGAAATGAATGAGTTAAAAACCAAAAACATTTGTTCTTTCGGAACGTTGTTTTTAGCGCGGAAAACGATCAGATTGTTGATATACCATATCAGTTCATCTTTTGTCCACTCGAGGGAATAAATATAATATTTCGCAGGATTAATTCCTTTGATAATGATGCCATCTCCCTGTTGGCGGTTCATAAATCCCAGTTGAATTTCAGCTCCGTTAAAGTGGAAAATGTTGATATGCGGTTCCTTTTTTTCAGTCCCGAGCCAAAATGCATGGTGAATATTGCCGGAGCATCGAATTTTTGCTTTAAAGATGCCACCCTCTTGTCTGAAATTCTTAGCTGATTGCAGCACATCGGAAGTATAAGCAAATTGTTTTTCAGCAAAACCATTGACCGGATGCCAGGCGAGAGACTTCATCGCTTCCCTGCGTGTTTGAATCTGCAACACACCAGCATTTACGGAAGTGTTGTTGCCGGCGTTGTTGGCTTGTTTCTCGTTGTGGAAAGAATAATTCCGGATCAGTTTTTCATTCTTGAAATAGAAGCCAAAATTCCAACGGGTTTCATCTGGTTTCTGCTGATAGAAATCATCGCTGAAAGTAAGATACGCATCGCGAACCGGACCGTTCCTTTTTGACTGATTTTTCAGGAAAAAAGCAACATCCGGATGTCTTTTCAGTTCCAGTAAACGGTTCTTTTGTTGTTTCCTGGTTTCAGCAGAAACGAACTTTGATGACAGCAGCAGCTTTTTGTACTCATCGACTGCCTGAGAATACCGCAAAGATTTAATCTTCTCGCTGATGGTCAGAAAATCAACCTCCTGTTTCTCATACTGAGCCGTTGGCATCAGTCTGCCTAAGATTTTTTGCCAGAAAAGATTCATGATGTTGATTTTTATATCCGCAATTACGCATCAATTTTTGCATAGGTTGCATTTTCTTCGATAAACTGACGTCGGGGCGCTACATCGTCACCCATCAGCATCGAGAAAACATGGTCGGCAGTAGCCGCGTTTTCAATGGTAACCTGCCTTAAGGTCCGGTTTTCCGGATTCATGGTGGTATCCCACAATTGAATTTCGTTCATTTCTCCCAAACCTTTGTAGCGTTGGGTGTGGATAGCGCCTTCATTACCACCACCGTATTTATCGATAAAGGCCTGACGTTGCATTTCATTCCAGCAATACTCTTCCACTTTTCCTTTTTTACACAAGTACAAAGGTGGAGTAGCAATATACAGGTAACCTTGTTCGATCAGCTCTTTCATGTGTCGGAAGAAGAAAGTCATGATCAGGGTCGCGATGTGACTACCGTCCACGTCGGCATCGGTCATGATGATTACCTTATGATAACGTAGTTTGGAAAGATTTAGTGCTTTGCTGTCGTCTTCCGTACCTATGGTCACCCCGAGCGCCGTGTAAATATTCCTGATTTCTTCACTCTCAAGCACCTTGTGTGGCATGGCTTTTTCCACGTTCAGAATTTTACCACGTAGGGGCAGGATGGCCTGGAACTGGCGGCTACGGCCCTGTTTGGCCGTACCACCAGCCGAATCCCCTTCGACGAGGAACAACTCGCATTTTTCCGGATCTTTATCGGCACAGTCGGCCAACTTACCCGGAAGACCACCACCTGATAGCGGAGATTTTCGTTGCACCATTTCACGCGCTTTGCGGGCAGCAGCACGGGCGGTAGCAGCCAGAATCACTTTTTCCACGATAATTTTGGCAGCTTTCGGATTTTCTTCGAGGTAGTTCCCGAGTGCTTCGCTTACTGCCATATCCACGGACCCCATCACTTCGTTGTTACCCAGCTTGGTTTTGGTCTGACCTTCAAACTGCGGTTCAGCCACTTTAATCGAAATAACAGCAGTCAATCCTTCACGGAAGTCATCCCCGCTGATTTCGACTTTTACCTTCTCCAGCATTTTGCTGTCCTCGGCGTATTTTTTCAGTGTACGGGTTAATCCGCGACGGAAACCGGCTAAGTGCGTACCTCCTTCAATGGTGTTAATATTATTTACATAAGAATGGATATTCTCATTATAAGAGGTATTGTAAGTCATAGCAATTTCCACCGGAGTACCGTTTTTCTCCGTGGTAATGTGAATGACATTTTCAATCAATTTCTCGCGAGCCTCGTCAATGTATTCAACGAATTCTTTCAGACCCTCATCCGAATGGAAAACTTCTGACTTGAATGAACCATCTTCATGAATAACCCTTTTGTCTGTCAGAGTCAATGTAATCCCGGCATTTAAGAAAGCCAGTTCGCGCAGGCGGTTAGACAGGATTTCATTCCGGAAAATCGTTTCGGTAAAGATGGTGTCATCAGGAACAAAAGTAACGGACGTTCCTGTCTTGTCGGAGTCTCCGATAACTTTCACATCGTGTTTAGGAGTACCCCGTTCGTATTCCTGCATATACAATTTGCCATCGCGTGAAACTTCCACGCGCAGCAAAGTCGAAAGTGCGTTCACGCACGAAACCCCCACACCATGTAGACCGCCGGAGACTTTGTAACTGTCTTTATCGAATTTACCTCCGGCATGCAGTACCGTCATAACCACTTCCAGTGCTGATCTGCCTTCTTTTTCGTGAAAGTCAACCGGAATACCGCGACCATTATCCACGACCGTGATAGAATTATTTTCGTTTATAATCACATCAATTTTGTCGCAATGACCAGCCATGGCCTCATCAATGGAGTTATCCACCACTTCGTAAACCAAATGGTGCAACCCTTTCATGCCAATATCGCCAATGTACATGGCCGGACGTTTCCGAACTGCTTCAAGACCCTCGAGAACCTGAATGCTACTTGCACCATAAGAGGCGCCGTTCGTCACTTTTTCTTCTTCACTCATTTTATTTTCTATCTTATTTGAATTCAACTAATTGCAGGCTTTTTTCGTGGGTGTTGCATTTAACCCGTAAATGAATACCCGCCTGCTCAAAAAACAGACAAATATAGCTGAAAAAGTTGGGATTTCAAAATTAGAATTTAAATATCCTGACGAAAAGAACGGAGTGGTAAATCGGGGGATGAATGGGGTGAACAATGTATCTTCGGGTATGCGTATCCGGGCAATCACTGCTTTGGGACTGGCACCACCTACCTACCAATGTTCCCCGTATTTTTACTTCTGCGACTTGCATACCTTACCAATCTGTTTTGTTATTTTCTTCCGGCTTCTTCGATGTTGATCTTGCCCGTTGACGTTTCTCTTTTTGAAGCTTGACCAAGGCCAGTGGACTCAGCGTTTCCTTCACTTCAAAGGCACTCAGTACATGCAGTTGATCCAAAACTCTCAACACCTGAATCAGGGTAGTTACCGTAACCGTTTCACCCCGCTCAAGCAGACTCAGGGTCGAACGACTAATTCCGGCTGCAGTCGCCAATTCGTCCTGTGTTTTGTTCTGCTCCACGCGGTGATGCCTTATAAATGCGCCTATATGCTCCACAAGGGCTTTGTCGCTCATGGAGATTATGTTCTCGAGTGATATTTCAGTCATAAAGTTGATTTTAGGTGTTTAATGAATGATATACCATGCAAAGATTGGGTTTATTTAGAAAAAGTAAACAATTATATCCTCGAACAGGAAATATCATAAAACTGTAACAACACTTCATTCTCTATCAACAGGTTGTTCGGGATGCGGTCGTACTCTTGCACTTGCTCTTTGGTGAAAATATGCCATCGCGTTCGATAAACCGCTCCCACAATCCCTGCTGAAACTTTCCGGCATCGATAAAGTTGCATTTTTCTGATTACTGTTTTGCTAAAGTTGACCACCTAAATTGTTTTTAACCAACTTGGTAATTATATATTTGATCCATGTTTTTTACATAAATTTTGGAAATCAAGAAATTTCGATCAGGATGGTTATTTTGTAATTGTGTTTTTCTTTATACATTTTGAATATATGGAAAGATTTTCAAGTTTTCTTTACATGTTTTCCTGATATGTAAAGGATATGCAAATTTCTTTACATGTTATCCGTTTGAATCTATCGAATCTACAAATTCCGTTTCCAGATGAAATGCGTTCATCAAAAGAACAAATAACTTTTCGTTTAAATAGAAGTCTTTGATTGTTTTACTGGGTCAATCAGACAACGATTTACATATTCTCTATATAAATATAAAATAAGGATCCCTTAGTTGATATTCCTGCATTTCATCATAACCAAACCAAATTTTAAATGATTCGAGATAAATAGCACGGGTAATGGGTGATACAACTGCAAAGTCAGGATTGAGTTGATACAAAGCTTTTTCAGGTCGTTGTATTAGCCCCGCTTCAATGAACATTGGAACTACACTATCAATTGCAATTTCTGTTGATCTGTTTCCTCCGTAAATGCCGGAAAGCGACTTTTTGATAGTTTCTCTGTTCACTACTTCCTGCACTGATAGATATTTTCCAAAAAACTGTAAAGCATCAAAAGCAAATGAATACGAGCTATTTAACAGTGAAATAATGATCAAACTTCTGTCGTTCTTTTTCTTAATAGCTTGCTTTATTAATGCTTTATTATTTGAAATAAAATCTGAAAGTGGGCTTTTCTGAATAATGTAGTTTACAATTTCAACTGATTTTTTTAGTCGGTTTACACCTTTAAATTCTAATCTCAATTGCTGAAGGATATATTCCTCATTAAAATCACCCTCAATAAAAGAGACTAATGCTGAAGATAACACTTCAAGTGGAATACGTTGATTGATTTTTATCTTTTTATGATTCATGTTAGATTTCAATAAAAGGGATTAATACTTCCAGTAGATGTGAACCTCCATGTGTAACCAGTGATTCTTTGTTCGAAAAACTTAAATCAGAATTGAAGTACATCGCATTATCATCCTTGGTAACCACATTCATAATCTCCGGATTATTAGTTGTAAATTCATTTACTAACCATGCTTCTGAGTATTCAATGTGACGTTCACCCCGACTACCTGATTTGTTTGTTCCAAGTTTTTCACGACCTTGCAATCCTCTCCAGCCTTTTGCCTGAATATTTCCATGGTCAGCTGTTAAAAAAACAACATAACCTTTTTCCTTCAACTCATTTATCGTCTGTATGATGTTGCTGCGAGCTATCCAATGTTTTGTAAGCGCGAGTAAATCAGTATAGTCTGTCGAACTGTGCATCTTATCATCCAGTTCCTTATACACAATCGCCAGCTTGTTGATGGTTTCAATACCTGTCAAGTCAATTCTTTCGTGCTGATAGTCAAGTTGAAAATCCTGTAATCCTTTTGATTTCCAGTAACTGCGCCATAACTTTTCTTCGTTTATAGGTCCCTGTTTGTATTCCGCAATGGGATTACTTCCTCTGAAAATGGCCTGACGTGATAGTTGTGTGATGGAAGGTAGCCAGGAGTATATCACTTCGTCTTTTACAAAGCCTGATAGTTCTTCCCGTATTAATTCAAATTGCCAGTAAGCCATGCCATCAACTACAATTAGAGCAATTCGTTTGTCAGCAAAGTTAAAGTGAAGGTAATCCAATATCCTCGACACAATTCTGGGTTTCTTAACAGCGCTCGAGTTTTTTATTTGCTTAAAACTGGTCTCCAGATGTTGCTGAAACCGGGTGTTGATTTGATTTGCCAATAAAAATACATCGTTGAATTGATAAGTGCCAATAGATAGACGTAAACCCGATGCAATTTCCCTGCACACTACCGACCAGTTAATGGGTTCATTGCTAAGTAAATCCTGAAGCTTGATCGTGAAATCTTTTAAATCAAGCTTTGTAATGCTGGTAGGTTGATGCTGAACTTTTTCTATTTCAAGTAATGTGTCTTTTCGGTTCAACGGGAAGTAGAGTTTTTTGCTGAAAAGCTTATTGATGAGTTTCAGATCAAGATTTTTAATTGAAGGAATGTGATACCCGGGAAGAAAATCTGAAAGATTCAATTTTATAGAAACAGAATTTTTGATAATATCTTCCAGAAAATTAGTATTGTTATTATTCATCAACAACAGGAATCCGTCTTCTTCTCTCAGTTCGTAAGCCAATCGTTGTTCCCAGGGGGAGCCCTTACATACTTCCACGCCAAAAGTTGCAAATGCGGCAATAACGTCGTCCCTGAAAAAAAACTGATCGTTGTTCTCCACTAAAAAAACCTGAACAGGGTAGCTGCTCAATTTATTTGATATATGTTGAATCAGATTCTTATCCATCGATACGTATCATAATTAATTGTTTCACAGTAGGGATAATTTTCTGATTGGATTGAAATTCTGCCATCCAGCGATTATACTCTTTTTCCAAGCGTTGCAGTTTTACTTTACGTATATTCTCAATTCCGATACGTTCCAGGTTGGATTTCTGAAAAAGATAAGCATTGGTCTTATTTTCTTTCTTAATGTGTATTCTTTGCTGTAATTCTGCTTCCAGATTTTGAAATATCCTGTATAGCAATCGGTTTAATTCTTCCTTCAGAAGTTCAGGGTTGGCGATGATATGCGTTCCTGTTGTATTAAAATTCGAAGTACCGTTAATAAGTCTGCTCCAAATATCATTGGCATAAACTGCATACTGTTTACCATTATCGGCCATGAAAAAGCAGTGATACTGTGTTTTGCTTTCGAGCTTATTACTTGCTGTGATTTGCCAGAGCGACCAATAACCGGGTGTTTCTTCTCCTGTTTTGGAGCACACCAATGGAACTCCGGCAGAGTTTTCCATTTCACCCATAGTATCCAACATTTTTTTT
>JAKIYP010000096.1 GCA_022708505.1 Bacteroidota bacterium | reverse complement strand
AATGTTTATCTTTGCTCATAGTAGTATATTTATGGTGTGGTAACTTCAAATATACAACTTTGGAGCTGATTTGAAAAAATTGGCTCCTTTTTTTATTCTATCTAGAAACTTTTATCGGACAACAATATTCAAAAGACAGAAAAACCCACAAGCTTTACTTTTCTACAGATCAGACCATGAGCGGTAAAGATGTAATTGAATACTACCGTACACGTTTCCAAATTGAATTTTGCTTCAGAGATGCGAAGGGGTTTACAGGTCTTACACAATCTCAGGCAAGGGATGTGGCTAAACTCTCTTTCAACTTTAACGCTTCTCTAACCTCGGTGAACTTAGCCAAAGCGGTAGCTAAAGAAAGGAAAATTCCCTTCTCGATAGCTTCCCATAAAACCATGATGCACAACGCATTTCTACTCGAAAGATTTATTCGTGTGTCTGGCATCAGACCGAACAGAAGATTAAATGCTAAACTTGTCAAAGAACTCATTGAATTTGCCGCGATTGCGGCGTAAATACTATTATATTTTTAACGAACTATTAATTTTTAAGAACCGCTGTTTAATTTCAAACAGAATTATATCTTTGTATCCGGAAAAACAAAAAAACAAAAGTCTGGTATGCATTTATACAATAAACTGATTCTTCTACTGATTGGCGTATTTATTCTCACACCCTTTACTCAGGCACAAACACCCAACATAACAGATTCAATCACAACCGCATACTCCGACACAACATCCGTCAACGCTCATTTTCAGTCATCAAATTCACTCACAGACTCAATCATAGACTTCGCCAGAAAATATCTGAAGAAGCCTTATCTGTACAGACCAAACCCGCAAATCAGATTCGACTGTTCTGGATTTTGTTCATATGTCTACAGTCAGTTTGGGTATACCCTTAAACGCTCCTCTGCCGAGCAGGCCGAACAGTTTGAGAAAATTGACAGAAAGCAACTCCGAACCGGCGATTTGGTTTTCTTCTCCGGCAGGAGGAACAACAAACGTGTCGGACATGTCGGCATTGTCACACGAGCATACGAGAATGGCAAATTTGAGTTTATTCATGCCTCCAATCAAAGTGGAATCGTGATTTCACATGCTGATGAAGATTATTACGCCAGACGTTTCATAAAAGCTGGAAGAGTGATTGTTGATAGTATTCCTGTGTCACCACAAATTGCTTGTGCAGATACCTTGCAAATACCAACAGAAAAAAAAGCTCCAACTGATAAAACAGAAATTAACACAGCTTCCACACCTGAGTCTCCGGTTTATCATCTGGTAAGAAAAGGCGACACCCTCTATTCCATTGCCAAAAAATACAGCTTATCTGTTTCTTCCCTGAAAAAACAAAATCGTTTGGTAAACGATAAAATCCTTCCCGGACAAAAGTTATTGATTCGCAATTTGAACTCGTAATCATCCATTCAGACTTAATTTTCCCGCTTACAATTTTATTAAGTATATTTAACTTATGAATATATGTACATATATTGCTTCGTTACGAATAATGTTGTAATTTTGCAGCGTCAAACAGAAATAAAACTAAACATTAAATCACAAAAGACTACACTGCAGACTGCACAAATTGAAAAGCTATCCATGTCGCTTCGCTACTCATAATGACAGCGGCGACTGTAGACCGTAGACATAAAAAATAAAAAGATGAAAGAAATTAACGCATCAGATTTTGAAAAAGAAGTTTTAAACGGTGGAAAAGTTGTATTAGATTTTTACTCAACTGAATGCCCACCCTGTGAGGCATTGGCTCCAAAATTTGATTCAATGGCAGCCTTTTATGGAGAAAAAATTAAGTTCCTGAAGATATTCAGACAAGGAAACCGGGAACTGGCAACTGCATTAGGGGTTAGTTCTTCGCCTACCCTGCTGTTTTTCGACAATGGAAAACAAATAACTGACAGCATCAGCGGGGGCATCAAGAAATCCGAAATTATGTCGCGACTGGACCTGATGATCAGTGAAGAGGAAGTCAAAGAAATTAAAACCAGGCTGAAACCAATAGTTTCGGAATACGATGTAGCTATTTTGGGTGGCGGACCGGCCGGACTCACTGCCGGGATGTACCTTGGACAGGCAAAAATCAAGACCGTATTGATAGATCCCGCCTTGCCGGGAGGTTACATGGGAATTACCCATCAGGTATCGAACTACCCGGGATTTGAACAACCACAACCTGGTTTCATGCTGGCACATTACATGAGTGAGCAGGCTAAGCATACGGGCATTGACTTCAAAGTCGCCGTGGATATCACATCCGTAGATTTAAAGAAAAAAGAAATAGTAATTGATGCGTATGAAACCATCAAAGCAAAAAAAATAATCATCGCAACCGGAACCTCTCCAAATACGATGAATGTTCCGGGAGAAACAACCTACAAAGGAAAAGGTATTTCCTATTGCGCAACCTGCGATGCCAAATATTTCGTGGATAAGGATGTCACCGTGATTGGTGGTGGTAACTCAGCAGTTGAAGAAGCCTTGTTTATCACCAAATTTGCCCGGAAAGTGATTATGGTCCACCAGTTCGACAAACTGACAGCTAATCAGACTGCCATTGAACTTTTGCAGGCCAACGATAAAATTGAAGTCATGTACGAACACGAACCACGCAAATTCGATAAACGTGACGGAAAAATGATTGCTATGCTTGAGAACCTGAAAACAAAAGAACTGGTCGAATTAGCGAGTGATGGTGTATTTGTGTTTATCGGATTTAAAGCGAATGTAAACGTACTTGGAAAAGACATCCCTGCATTAGACAACTGGGGATACATCAAAACCAATGAAGATATGCAAACCAGCATACCCGATGTATATGCGATTGGTGACATCATCAGCAAGAAATACAGACAAATCACCACAGCTGTTGCCGATGGCACCATTGCAGCTATGAACATTTCAAAAGAATTATAATTAACAACTTTGGGATGCAATGGGCTAACAACCCAATGCAAAAATGAGGAGGTTGCCACGTCGTTCACTTCGTGAACTCCTCGCAATGACAAACAGTAAATAGAAAAACAAAATGGAAAAAATAATCATCATCGGCGGTGTCGCCGCAGGTGCAACCGCAGCAGCCAAAGTGCGCCGGCTGTCACCTGAAGCAAAAATTATCATGTTAGAGGCTGGTCCCGATATTTCATTTGCCAATTGTGGACTACCTTATTATATAGGTGGCGATATCAAAAGCCGTTCGAAGCTCATCCTGCAAAGTCCGGAAAGCTTTAACGAGCAGTACAATGTAGAAGTGCACACCCACACCATGGTTACAGCCATCGACCGTAACCACAAAAAGATTACGGCCATGGATGTACGCAATGGGGACACACAGGACTACGAATACGACAAACTGATTCTCGCGCAGGGTGGTCGCCCCGTGAAACCGGAAATACCGGGAGCGGATGCAGAACATGTATTTTCGTTGTGGACGCTCGAAGATATGGATAATATCCACCGCTTTATCGAGGAAGAAGAACCGGAAACAGCGATTGTTATCGGAGGAGGATTTATCGGACTGGAAATGGTAGAAGCCTTAGTAAAAAGAGGTATGAAAGTCCATGTGGTAGAAATGATGCCGCATGTGATGGGCATCATGGACCCGGAAATCGCGGGTTTTATTCAGCAGGAAATGCTTTCGTATGGCGTGAAAATCCACACCAACAAGGGCGTAACTGCCATCCACACCAATTCAGTAAAATTAAACGACGGTACCGTGTTGAAATCCGATATGGTCATCATGTCGATAGGTGTTCGTCCGACCCTGCAATTAGCGAAAGATGCCGGACTGGAAATTGGTGAAGTTGGTGGATTGCTGGTAAATGAATACCTGCAAACATCCGACGAGCATATCTATGCTGCCGGTGACATGGTGGAAATACAACACCGGGTATCCGGAAAGAAAGTCAGGATACCGCTCGCCGGTCCGGCGAACCGCCAGGGACGCATTGCCGCTGAAAATGCCTTAGGAGGTAAGCATCCCTACAAAGGAGCTACCGGGACTTCCATCGTGCGGGTATTCGAAGCAGTGGCCGGTATCACCGGTTTTTCGCTCAAACAGGCACGGGCTGCCGGGCTGCCCGCCGATGCCGTGGTGGTACACAAAGAACATCATACTTCCTATTACCCGGGAGCTGAAAACGTAACAGTCATGCTGGTATATAATACCGAAACAGGAGCCATCTTAGGCGGACAAACAGCCGGTTACAAAGGAGCAGACAGAAGATTGGATGTCATCGCCACAGCGATGGCAGGCGGATTGACCATCCACGACCTGGCTGATGTGGACTTTGCCTACTCTCCCCCACTCGGCACCGCGAACGACGCCATCAACATGGCTGCTTATACGGCTGAAAACAGAAAGAGCGGTTATAGTCCGTCGGTTACTGTTGCTGAATTAGATGAACTGATTAAACAAATCAATCCCGTGGTGATTGACGTCAGGGACATGTTTGCCTTCGATAAATCGAATATTCAGGGATCGTATAACATCCCGTTGGAAGCATTGCCTGAGCAATTACATGCCATCCCCAAAGAACTGAATATCATTGTATATGATGAGACCGGCAAGAAAGGTCACCAGGCATTGAGGATGCTGAAAGGTGCCGGGATTGATAAAGTGTGGAATATATCAGGCGGACATATTTCGATGCAGCGACATGCTGTGGCGGTCGGTTTCGAAACCATCCAGTTGCCTTTATTGCCTTTGGAAGAAAAGAAAATAGGCCAAATAAAAGAAGAAGAACAGGAAGAAGTCAAAACTACTGCAGAAAAACAAACTTCCAGCGACAACACGCCCCTCGTGGTGGATGTCCGTACCCCCGGCGAATTCCACGGAGGCGCTTACCCGGGCGCTATCAATATTCCGTTGGACGAACTGCAATCCCGATTAGATGAATTGGGAAGCAAAGATCGCGAAATCACGCTGTACTGTGCTTCGGGCGCCCGTTCGGCCTATGGGCAACGCATGCTGATGCAGCTGGGTTACAACAAAGTGCAGAATGGCGGCGGACTGATGCACATGATGATGAAAAGATAAACGGCATGAAAAAGGTACTAGTTTTAGGTGGTGGGTTTGCCGGAGTGGAGACTGCCATCATGCTGCAGAAAAGCAAATTGTTTGAGGTTACTCTGGTTTCTGAACGGGATTATCTGTTCTTATACCCGGTTTCAATTTGGTTACCGACCCGGGAAATCAATTTTGAAGACACAAAACTTGCTCTTGCAGACATCCGGAGAAAATATCCATTCAGGTTGGTCATTGATAAAGTGACCGGTATTCAGAGTCAATCAAATAAAGTTACGCTTGAAAACGGGAAACTGGAATACGACTACCTGGTTGTTGCCATTGGGTCCGACAAGATGCGGCCAGCAGGAATAGAACATACGCATACCATTTGCGGGATCCCGGAGGCGAATCTGAAGTTTACCGATAAATTTCAGGAACTGGTTCAAAAAGGAAACGGTAACATTGCCATCGGTTTTGGAGGAAATCCGAAAGACAAATCGGCTGTAAGAGGCGGTCCGGCTTTCGAGTTGATATTCAACATCGATCATTATTTGCGGAAAAAGAAGATAAGAGACAACTTTAATCTTAGTTTCTTTGCCCCGATGGAAGAACCGGGAGCTAAAATGGGCAAGTCAGCATTGAAAATGATGAGCAGCATGTTTAAAAAACAAAAGCTGCATCAATATTATGGAAAGAAAATTCAAGGCTTTGAACCAGATGGGGTTGTATTTGAAGACAATTCAAAATTAAATGCAGACCTGACCATGTTCATTGCGGCAGGTACCGGTTCCGGGGTGTTTAAGCAAAGCGACCTCCCTCTGTCAGATGCCGGCTTCATCCAAATCGACAAACATTGCCGGGTACCTTCAGGACAACATGTTTATGCCATTGGTGATTCAGCGGCATTAGAAGGACCGGATTTCACTGCGAAACAGGGACATCTCGCCGAAATTATGGGAAGAATTGCTGCACACAATATCATCGCAACTGAAACCGGCAGCAACAATTTAAAAAGTTACCAGGAACACATCAGTATTCTGTGTGTTATGGACACCGGGAATGGTGCGGCATACGTGTGTAATTAGCAAATTAAAAATCACCAGATTTTCGCAAATGATTTTCACCAGATTTTCGCAAGTGTAAATCACCAGTTTGTTACTGATTAATAATTTATTTTTTGTTGATATTTTTGTTGATCGAACG
>JAKIYP010000026.1 GCA_022708505.1 Bacteroidota bacterium | reverse complement strand
AAAAGAGGCTGTCTCAAAAGGGCAGTCTCTCTTTTTTTGATTATGCAGCGATTTTGGGAAATTCGGACTCAAATGTTGAAAATTCAATTCCATTTTCTTTAGTTGGAATAAAAAAGAGAATCAAACCCAAAAAACGAGCTTGTTTTCGTGATTTAGAGGGTAAATTGTTGGCTATTCCGGCTTTGCGATACATTTTTCCTATATTAAAGGCAATAGCAAAGATGGCAAAGTCCATCATAACCTTTTCTTTATCAAAATGTCTGAACCGATTGTATTGTTTGTTTGCTTTTGTTTGTCCAAATACAGCTTCAGGTTCTATAGGGCGTCGACTTCGGTGTAAAAGACCTTCTTCGGAATTTAGCAACTCTTTGGCTTTTTGTTTATGCCGATTAAGATTGTGGTTTACTTCTATTCTTCTATCGTCTTTGGCATTGTAACATAAGCATTTGAGAGGACATCCATGACAGTTCTTTGCTTGGTAAACACTTATATTTGAAACATATCCGTTATCTGATTTTCGTTTTATAGTACCTGTCCTCTCCATGTGCTGTCCCATTGGACATACAAAATAATCATCCTTGGCATTATAGAACAGGTTTTGAGCATGGAAACCATTATTTTTGAAAGATCGTTTCTGTTCTTTGTGGAAATAGTTGTACTTAACAAAAGGCTCCATATCATTTGCTTCCATAAATTCATAATTTTCTTCGCTACCATATCCTGAGTCGGCAACCGTTTTCTTTGGAAGTCTGTTATAACGCTCATTAAAACCATTCATAAAAGGGATATAAGTAAGGGTATCAGTGGGGTTTGGGAAGAAATCATAATGAGTAAAAAATTGATTTTCAGTGCCTATCTGAACATTGTAAGCGGGTTTAAGTTGTCCGTTGAGCATGTGATCCTCTTTCATACGCATGAACGTGGCATCCGGGTCGGTTTTTGAATAACTGTTTCGCTTACCCAGCGTGTCTAAATGCTTTTCGTATTCCTGAAGTTTTGGCAAATACTTGTTTTCAAGGGTTTTGATTGCTTTATTCTCTTCTTTGGAACGGTTTTCCTGATTGATCTGTGCAATGCGTCTTTTTAATTCTTCACTATCAAGGGGTGCAGGCGGTTCATCGTCCGGGTGGTTATCCTGTGCAATGCCTTCTTCTACCAACTCTAAAACTTTGCGGATTTTTGCTTCTAGTTTTGCCTTGTTTTTTTCAACTGATTTACGCCAAACAAATGTGTAGCGGTTTGCACGCGATTCCAACTTGGTGCCATCAACATAAATCACATCCAAACTTAAATAGCCCATTTCAACAAGCATACATACTACCTGGGTAAATATCTGGTGAATCTTATCCTTTAAATGGGAGGAGCGAAAGCGGTTAATGGTATTGTGATCGGGTGTCTGATTGCCTGTCAGCCACATAAAACTGATACGGTCAGTGAGGGCTTGCTCAATTTTACGACTGGAATATATATTGTTCAAATAACAGAATAATACTACTTTGAGCATCATACGAGGGTGATATGCTGTTGTTCCGCCACCTTTATAAGTGTCGAATACTTTAGTAATGTCCAGATTATCAACAATTTGATTGATTGTTCGAACGGGAGAGTTGAGTGGTATTTTCTCGTCCAAACTAGCAGGAAAGAGGCTTAGCTGACCTTGACTGTATGATTTAAATAATGATCTTGCCATAACTTACATCTTTGATTTACAGCCATAAAGATATAAAATATCATACAAATAAGCAAATTAATTGATGCCATTTTTTGAAAAATAAAACAATAAAAAAGAGGCTGTCTACCTTTTGAGACAGCCTCTACTAAACTTTGCTTCCTACGGAAGCATTTCCAAGAAAACACATCATCATGTTACTATTCGCTATTCACTATTAGCTATTCGCTATCTCACGTAATTCACCAAAAACACACTTTCCGTAGCCCTCGTCAGTGCCGTGTACAGCCAACGATAATAATTGCGGTCGATTTCGGCATCGGGCATCATACCCATATCGATGAAGACTTTCTTCCACTGTCCGCCCTGTGCTTTGTGGCAGGTGACTGCGTAGGCAAATTTTACCTGCAAGGCATTCAGGAATTCGTTTTCGAACATCTGTTTGTAGCGTTCGCGTTTGTTTTTGATGTCGGCATAATCTTCGGCAACGGCTTCGAAGAGTTTGCGACTCAGTTCGGCAGCTTGTGCAGGTGATTCGGATTGCAGACTTTCGAGCCATACCCGGGCATCGATTTCCCAGTCGAAGTCGAGTGAACGCAGCGTGAGGTCGACAAACCGGAATCCATACATTTCCCTGAATTTGCGGATGCGGACCACTTCCACGATGTCGCCGTTGGCTATAAAGTCAATTTCTTTATAAGGCTTATTCCAGAAATAGTTGTTGCGGGTAATCATCAGCAGGTCACCGTTCGAGATTTCTTCTTCACGCATCATGACCCGTCCCCGGATGCCATTATTATACATGTTGGCTTTTTTGTTGGAACGGGTAATCACGATGGTGTCCTCCACTCCCACGCCGTCGTATGACTGTTGCACTTCGTCCACCAAATCCATTCCGCTTAATGCTTTGATATCCGTGAGTTTTGATAATTTCAGCCTGGGCATAGCCGATGTTAATTCGTCTTCCAGGGCTTTTCTCAACAGGGTTGCATTATACAGGATGCCGCTTTCTAAGGCTTGTCGCACCACCTGCGTGAGGGTGAACTCCGTAATTTTCAGTCCGTAACCCTCCAGCTTGTTTTTATCGAGCGCCGGACTGCTTTCCTGCATCACCGGAGGAAGCTGAGCCGTATCGCCGAGCAACAGCAGACTGCAATCAGCGCCATTATAGACAAAACGAATCAGGTCATCGAGCAGAAAGCCCGTACCAAATTCGGTGTCACCACCCGTGTTGGAAATCATGGACGCTTCATCGACAATGAAAAGGGTGTTGGTATGCAGGTTATCGGCCAACTGAAATTCGCTTTCAGCCATGGATTTCTGCCGGTATATCTTCTTGTGGATAGTGAAGGCCGGAAATCCGGCATAACTGCTCAGCACCTTGGCAGCACGGCCGGTCGGCGCCAACAGCACCGTTTTCTGTTGTAGCTTGTGCAGCGAACGCACTAAGGCGCTCACAACGGAGGTCTTACCTGTTCCGGCATAACCCTTCAACAGAAAAGCCTTCTCCACAGCCGGGTCGGTCATGAAACCGCCCAACAGCCTGATCAACTCATGTTGCTGCTCCGTGGGTTCAAACGGAAGCTCCTTCGTGATAATATCGTACAAATAATTACCTAACATCGTACAAAAGTATAAAAAATATCGTTTTGATAATTGGTAAACCAATTTATTTGGGTTATCTTTGCGATTGAATCGTCAGACGCCGGACGCCGGACATCATACGCCGGACGACTGGAGACTGGTGACTGGAGACTGGAGACATTAAAAGAAAAAATATGAAAACAAATTATGAAGTTCGTTATGCTTCCCACCCGGAAGATGCAAAACATTACGACACAGCTCGTTTACGTAAAGAACATTTAATCGAGAAATTATTCGCGGCTGATGAGGTGAATATGGTGTATACCCTGTACGACCGTTTGGTTGTAGGTGGCGCCATGCCGGTAAAAGAAGCGTTGAAACTCGAATCTATCGACCCGTTGAAATCTGATTTTTTCCTATCGAGAAGAGAGTTGGGCATGTTCAACGTGGGCGGTGCAGGTAAGGTTGTAGTTGAAGGAGAGGTATTTGAACTGGGTTATAAAGAAGCGCTTTATATTGGTGCAAGCAACCGCAACGTGGTTTTCGAAAGTGTGGATGCAGCAAATCCGGCCAAATTTTATTTCAACTCGGCACCGGCGCACCGCAACTACCCTGACCGTAAAATAACCAAGGCAGATGCCATCGTGATGGAGCTGGGCTCATTAGAGACTGCCAACCACCGCAACATCAACAAGATGATGGTTCGCGAAGTGATTGAAACCTGTCAGTTGCAAATGGGTATGACCGAACTAAAAACGGGCAGCGTATGGAATACCATGCCGGCACACACGCACAGTCGCCGCATGGAAGCTTATTTCTATTTCGAAGTACCGGAAGGTGAAGTGGTATGCCACTTTATGGGTGAACCCACCGAAACGCGCCACATCTGGATGCAGGGCGATCAGGCAGTGATTTCTCCCGAATGGTCGATTCATTCTGCCGCAGCTACCAGCAACTATACCTTTATCTGGGGTATGGCCGGTGAGAATTTGGATTATAGCGATCAGGATTTCAGGAAACATACGGAGTTAAGATAATAACAGACACCAGACACCAGACACCAGACACCAGACGCCAGACGCCAGACGCCAGAAGACTGGAGACCGGAGACTGGAGACTGGAGACATAAATAAAAAAAACATGAAACAATTTGATTTAACAGGAAAAATCGCCATGGTAACCGGGGCATCTTATGGCATCGGATACGCGTTGGCAACCGCATTTGCAAAGGCAGGTGCTAAAATAGTTTTCAACGACATCAACCAGGAAATGGTTGACAAAGGACTGGCTGCTTACAAGGCGGATGGTATCGAAGCATACGGTTACGTGTGTGATGTTACCGACGAAGATGGCGTGTATGCCACTATTGCTAAAATCAAAGAAGAAGTTGGCATTATCGATATCCTGGTAAACAATGCCGGTATCATCAAACGTATCCCCGCCATCGAAATGTCGGCGAAAGATTTCCGTCAGGTTATCGACATCGACCTGAACGGTCCGTTTATCGTATCGAAAGCTGTTGCACCGGGCATGATTGAAAAGGGAGGTGGTAAAATCATCAACATCTGCTCCATGATGAGTGAACTGGGACGTGAAACCGTTTCGGCTTATGCATCAGCCAAAGGTGGTTTGAAAATGCTGACCAAAAACTTAGCCTGCGAATGGGCTGAATACAACATCCAGGTAAATGGCATTGGTCCGGGTTATATTGCAACGCCACAAACTGCACCTTTGCGCGAACCTGGACATCCATTCAACGACTTCATCATAGGAAGAACACCGGCTGCACGCTGGGGAACACCTGAAGATTTGCAGGGACCGGCTGTATTCTTAGCATCTTCGGCCTCCGACTTCGTAAACGGTCATATTTTGTATGTTGATGGGGGGATTTTGGCTTATATCGGCAAGCAACCAAAATAACTTTTTTCATTTCGAACGACATGGGTTCATGTGTTCACATTAGTTTTAAAAAAAACTAAAAAACAGTTTTTATAAAAAACGAGTTCGGTTCATTCCCTGTAAAATGTTATATTTGCAGGGAATGTACTTTTTAAGGGATCAGATTCCTCGTTTCACCAGGAATGACAGGTATTCATTATTATGTTAAACTGTCGGCGACTGACTGCATATACATTATGTCTATTTCAACGACGGGTTTGGGAATCCCCGAACCGTCGTCGCTGCGAATCTGTTAAGACAGCAAAGAAATAGCGCGACGGTCATTGTTCCCCTGGAAAGGTGTCATCCCGAGCTCAGCGAGGGAACTAAGTTCAGAATAAACAATTTGCCTATATAACAATATTTAAACATAGTATTCATTAAATTTTTATAGCATGAAAAAAAACAAAATCAGTATCCTTATTTTAATGTTAGCAACAGCAGTTTCCGGCTTTGCGCAGACAACCATTGAAATCGTCAATCAGTATCCATTCGACAGAGCGAATGAAATCGTTGAAATTGCAGCATCCGAACTAGGTGGACTTTCAGGCACCAATTATGTGCTTACCGATGAAAATGGTCAGGAAATCCCCTATCAATTGATTTATAACGGTACTGAAAGTGTTCAGGCTTTGCTGTTCCCGGCAACAGTTAAAACGGGAACCAAAGTGGCTTACACACTAAACGAAGGCACCCCAAAAGCAGTAAAAGCCAAAACTTCAGCCCGTTTCGTCCCGGAAAGAAAAGATGACTTCGCATGGGAAAACGACATTGCCGCCTATCGCATGTACGGTCCGGCGCTTGCCGCTGAAAACCCATCCAATGGTATCGACCTGTGGTTGAAAAGAACTGAAGAACTGGTTGTGGATAGTTTCTACAGAGGTGAACTGAAATACGGCAAATCGTATCACGAAGATCACGGTCAGGGACTTGATTGCTACAAAGTAGGTAATACCCTGGGTGCCGGTGGTGTTGCTCCGTATGTAAACGGTGAGTTGCTGGTCGGCAAACATTTCGACACCTATAAAGTACTGGATAACGGTCCACTTCGCTCCAGCTTTACACTTACCTATAACGAGGTTGATATCAACGGAAAGAAATACAAAAAGGAAGTCACCATCCACACCGATGCGGGAACCGTGATGAACAAAGCTGTGGTCAAACTGACCGGAGAGAAACAGCCTATGCAACTGGCAGCGGGCATTACCCTGCACGATGGCAAAGGTTCTCTACAAAAAGGTACCGGACTGATTGTGTATGGTGAAAACGCTATTGCCGACAAAGATCAAAAAAACGTGGGAAAAAATTATGTAGGCGTTGTGTTGCCGGACAAAGAAGACCTTTATAAAATTCAGAACCTGCATGCCCTGCTGATGAAAAATTACGTGCCAGGAGAAGAATTTACCTATTACTTTGGTGGAGGCTGGAGCCAATGGAAGTTCCCGACCCAGAAAGAATGGCTTGCCGCCGTACAACAATTCTCCAAACAAGTAAAATACCCGTTGACAGTTAGGATAGTTAAATAGTGGATAGCGAATAGTGAATAGCGAATAACTAATAGCAATAAATTCATAATTTAAAAAGCGAGTAACTGGTATGGTTTATACATGTTACTCGCTTTTGTTTTTATACTGAAATGCAGCATTCGCTATTCACTATTCGTTATTAGCTATTAGCTCTCTTCCTCCTCTTCCGCCGCTTCCAGTTCCAGCATCAACATATCCTTCGGAATGCGGTCTCCTACGTTTACATTGACTTTCTTGATTTTAGCGGTAAAGGGCATTTGGATACGGTTACGCATTTTCATTGCTTCGAGAATGAGCAGGGGTTCGCCTTCCTGTACCACATCACCTTCTTTCACCGAAATTTCGATGATGGTTCCCGGAATAAACGACTGAATTTCATAAGGATTGGGATCAACCCAAGCCTTACGGTTCTTGTATTTATTGGTCAGTAATGTTTTGTATTTTCTGGCAGTAACTGCAAATTCCACTAAATCCTGATTCTTTTTTGCCATGATGATTTGTTTTAAATTCTACATCTTAAAAATAAACACACCAAAACAAATCAGAATGGAGGAACCCCGTGTTTTTTATACGGACGGTGGTCGTCTTTGTTTTTGGAAACTTCCAACGCATGCAGGATGAGTTCGCGTGTTTCGAGCGGCTCAATCACGGCATCGATATATCCTTTGGCAGCAGCTACGAAAGGATTGGCAAATTTCTCGATATACTCTTCTACTTTCTGCTGACGCATTGCATCCTGATCTTCAGCTTCCATGATTTCCTTGCGGAAGATGATATTGGCAGCTCCTTCCGGACCCATAACCGCGATTTCAGCACCCGGCCAGGCAAACATAAAGTCGGCGCCGAGGTGACGTGAGTTCATGGCAATGTATCCACCACCGTAAGCTTTACGCAGGATTACCGTGATTTTAGGTACAGTAGCTTCTGAATAGGCGTACAACATCTTGGCACCGTGACGGATTACACCCGCGTGCTCCTGGTCAACACCCGGCAGATAACCCGGCATATCTTCCAGTGTAACGATAGGAATATTGAAAGCATCGCAGAAACGAATGAAACGAGCCGCTTTATCTGAGGCATCGCAATCAAGCACACCAGCTAAATACATCGGTTGGTTAGCTACGAAACCTACTGTTTCTCCATTCATACGTCCAAAGCCGATCACGATGTTAGGCGCCCAAAGTTCCTGTACTTCAAGGAATTTTGACTCATCGGAAAGCGCAAAAATAATTTCACGCACATCATAAGGCTGTTTTGGATCAGCCGGGATGATGTTTTCTAAATTTTTATTGAAAGTTGGTTTTTTAGGGGCTATTTTAGCCGCTTTTTCCTGATTGCTGTGAGGAATCAGTCCAATCAAATCTTTAATCTGATTCAAACATTGAATCTCAGTCTGCGCATAAAAATGCGCGTTACCAGTAATTTCAGCATGTACACGGGCTCCACCCAGGTCTTCCTGTGAGATTTTCTCACCCAATACCGTTTCGATTACATTCGGACCGGTAATAAACATCTTCGAGATATTTTCTACCACGAATACGAAGTCGGTCAACGCCGGAGAATAAACCGCGCCACCGGCACAAGGACCGAGAATTACTGAAATCTGGGGAATTACGCCGGAAGCCATGGTATTGCGATAAAAAATTTCGCCATAACCGGCTAATGCACCGATACCTTCCTGGATACGGGCGCCACCAGAGTCGTTGATACCGATACAAGGCATTTTCATTTTCAGAGCATGGTCCATGATTTTGGTAATCTTACGGGCATGTTTCAAACCCAACGAACCACCCATCACGGTAAAGTCCTGTGCATAGATACAAACGGGAGCGCCATTGATGGTACCGGTACCGGTAATTACGCCATCACCGGCCAGTTCTTTCGTGTCCATCCCGAAATTGCGTTCCTCATGTTCCACAAACATGTCATATTCATGAAATGAATTCACATCCAACAAATAAAGGATACGTGCACGGGCAGTCATTTTACCCATTGCAGCCTGTTTCTCAATGGCTTTCTTACCACCACCCATTTGAACCAGGGCTTTCTTTTGTCGCAATGCGATAATGTTTTTCTTTAAAGTCATAAAAACATTGATTTAATTAAACTTCGATTTAATTTGTATTTGTAATTTAAAAACGATACAAAAGTAACACTTTTTTCTGACGCAACAACGCACAAGCAAGACTACTGTATTATAGCAATTTACAAAACAGAATCAATAAATATACGAATTATTTAACCCTTTTTGTATAGTATTTCAGTATGTTTCGACGGGAAGAAACAAATGCGGCAGTATATTCACTTTCATCGGCCTGATCGATGGTAATGATGAATTCACGGAGGAGGTCTTCGTCGGTAAGGGCATATTTATACAACAATTTCATGGCCAGACTTTGTACACCGATAGAAAAAGCGGGAGAAAGCATCCAGTCATACAGCGCATTCAGCATATCTACATTGATTGGATCAGGTGCGGGGAATGAGTTCAGAATAGATATGCCAATCCGGTGCATGCCCTGGTGTTTGGTGGTCAACACCATTTTTGTTATGCGGTCTAACTTATCCTGATCAAACCACTCCGGGTTGCGCTGACTTATTTTCTCGACAGCCCAGAGCACCCGCCAGGCTTTCTTATTATCTGCTTCGAAAGCCATGTTAAACAATGTATCAAAGTCCTCCTGATGATGGTAGATATGCAACAACAATTCTTCGAGGTGGTAACGGGATTGCAGGTTTTCAAAAAAAGCGTGGTAATCCATGACAAGTTACATTTTTCCTTTGTATTTCTGATAGGTATCCAGTGTATTGCGCACGTAACGAATGGTCTCACCCGAGCGGAACCGGCCGTATTTCACCACCTCGTCGTTGTAGTATTCGGGCTCATGTTTCTTTGATAGAAAATATTCTACGTGCTCAAACCAGATGTACGGATTTTTACCATGTTTCTCAGCCAGGGCCATGGCATCGAGGATGTGGGCCGGGCCGGAATTATAGGAAGCGAGGATAAACTTCTTCCTTTCGTCCTGATTCTCTATCTTCCTGAAAAGCAAATTTAAACTTTTGATATATTGTACACAGGCTTCAATATTTTTCTCCGGATTCAGTATATTATCCAGGCTCAAACCGAACTTAGCCGCCGTTCGGGGCATTAACTGCATTAAACCCGAAGCTCCCATGCGCGACACTTGTGATGAGTCGAATCTGGATTCATGAAATGCAAGAGCAGCCAGCAAACGCCAGTCCCAGTTGATTTCCGCGGCATATTTTCTGAAATAGGCATCATATGGGGAAATAGCTCCTTTGGGTATAGAAATCTTTTTCGTTACAAAATAGGGATTTTTGATGCGGTATTTGCCGTATAACTGTGACCGTATCAACTCGGTTTCTGAACTATTTTCCCAGTCGGTAATAAGTTCTTTAATCCGGTCATTTTGCTTGTTAACCAGCCAGCCGTTGCGTTGCAGGAACCCAACCGGAATACGGCAGTCGAGCCGGCGGTTGAAATCTTTATGCTGCACCGCCGTCTTGTAATGGGCAATGGTGTAGGAAATCTTACGTTTGGTAACCATCTCTATGGCCTGATCCACAGAAACTGTATCATTCAGCAATTGAATATCGATACCGCCACCCAGTTCCCGGTTCAGGTGCTGCATGCGCTGATGGTAAACAGAGTTTTTGATAACATGCACCGTCTTGCCTTTCAGTTCACTGATATCGCTCAAGGTCTGCAAACCAATTTCCTGCACCAGCACCATATACGAATCTTCCTGAAAAGCTACAAAGTCAAACTCAGCCTTGAGCGCTTTTGTTTCGTACATGCTGTAGGCTATCAGATCAACCCGTTCGTTTCGAAGCATATTCAGCATTTCTTCCCGTGAACCGGCCAGATGTACCTTCACCGGAATGCCGCTGAATGCAGCAAAATGATTAACCAAATCATAATCATATCCCATAATTTCATCGCCCCTGAAGTTAAAATAAGAGGAGGATCCGTACAATGTGGCAACATGCATGGTGTCTTTTCCCTGTTCTTCGGCGGATGAACCGGTTGGTGGCAGCTCATCATTATGCACATCCTGTTGGGTACAGGATATCAGTAACAGCAGTAGAAACAGGACGGAGCGGATAAACATACTTTCATGGTTTGGATTTCAGCGGACTAAAATAACCATATTTTTTCAAACTCAGGTAAAACGAACTGATTTTTTATTACATCCGTTCCGGCACATCGATGCCCAGTAAGTCCATTCCTTTTCTGATAACATCTGCCACTGCGGCAGAAAGCACCAGACGGAAATATTTCAACTCGGGATTTTCTTCGCGCAAAATAGAAAAATCGTGGTAGAACTGATTGTATTCTTTTACGAGTTCGTACACATAATTAGCTATTACGGCCGGACTGAACTCCTGTCCCGCTTCCCTTACGATAGTGGGGAATGCCGACAGCAACTGCACCAGGTTACTTTCTTTGTCCGACAGAGGCAGATTTTCTGTCACAGGCACTTCGGTAATGATTCCCTGTTCGGCAGCCTTCCGCAACACCGACTTAATACGGGCGTGGGTGTACTGGATAAACGGGCCGGTATTGCCATTGAAATCAATGGATTCTTTGGGGTTGAAAGTCATGTTTTTCTTCGGATCGACTTTCAGCATAAAGTATTTCAGGGCGCCCAATCCCACCATGCGGGCAATTTCTTCAATTTCTTCTTCAGATGATTGGTCGAGTTTACCCAGTTCACGCGCTGTTTCACGGGCTGTATCAATCATTTCTTCCATAAGGTCATCGGCATCCACCACAGTCCCTTCACGGCTTTTCATCTTGCCCTCGGGCAGTTCCACCATGCCGTAAGAGAAGTGCACCAAATCTTTGCCCCACGAAAAGCCTAATTTATCGAGCAATAAGGCCAATACCTGAAAATGGTAGTTCTGCTCATTGCCCACCACGTACACCATCTTTTTGATGTCGTATTCGCTGTAACGCAAAGCTGCTGTACCAATATCCTGTGTCATGTAAACAGAGGTTCCATCGGCACGCAATAACAGTTTTTCATCCAGACCATCGGCGGTCAGGTCTGCCCATACCGAGCCGTCTTCTCTTTTGTAGAAAACGCCCTTTTCAAGTCCTTCCTCTACCTTGGCTTTGCCATCGAGGTAGGTCTGTGATTCGTAATATATCTTATCAAAATCAACACCCAGCTGTTTATAGGTTTCATCAAAACCGGCATACACCCATCCGTTCATCATCTCCCACAGACCATACACTTCCGGATCGTGGTTTTCCCAGGCCACCAGCATTTGTTGTGCCTGCTGAATCAGCGGCGCCGATTTTTTGGCATCGTCTTCCGACATCCCTTTTTTCATCAGCTCCTTAATTTCAGCCTTGTAGGCCTTATCAAATTCCACGTAATACTTTCCAACCAGGTGGTCGCCTTTCAGACCGGAACTTTCGGGTGTTTCACCATTACCGAACAACTTCCACGCCAGCATTGATTTGCAGATGTGGATACCACGGTCGTTTACGATATTCGTTTTCACCACTTTCCATCCGTTGGCTCGCTGAATCTGCGCAATGGAATACCCGAGCAGGTTATTGCGGATATGTCCGAGGTGCAGCGGCTTATTGGTATTCGGCGAAGAATATTCCACCATCATGATTTCATCGTCGCCATCCATATTGAATCCGAAATTTTCGGCGCTCCGGATTTTATTCAGCAAGTGCAACCAGTAGTTTTTGCTGATGGAGAGGTTCAGGAATCCTTTGATCACGCTAAAACCGGTAATCAGTCCGTTGTTTTCCTGCAGATACTCCCCTATTTCCTGTCCCGTTGCCTCCGGCGATTTCTTAGCCGCTTTCACGAAAGGGAATGTCACCACTGTCAGGTCACCTTCGAATTCTTTTCTGGTTTTCTGTATTTGTATCTGTGTCGCCTCGAGTTCCAGGGCATACAACTCCGACACGGCATCTTTAACAATCAATTGAATGGAAGATTCTAAATTCATGATGATATCTTTTTTTGGGAGTGCAAAGATAAGAAAATCACCTGAATTAATACTCGTCCCAGCTCTTAATCTTAATATCTTCCAACGTCATATTACAAAATGCCTGGATGAACGCTGAGGCCAACCGGGCATTCGTCAGCAACGGGATGTTGAAATCCACGGCGCTGCGGCGGATGATGTAGTCATTACGCAGTTCCCTTTCTGTCGTATTTTTAGGGATATTGATAACCAAATCAAAATGCTTTTTAGCCAAAAGATTTTTGACATTCAATTCTCCGTCTTCATCAGGCCACTGAACAGCGATAGCCTCTACACCATTTTCCGCTAAAAAACGCTGTGTTCCTCTTGTGGTGTAAATTTTATAACCTTTCTGTTGCAGCATACGGGTTGCTTCTATCAACTCCACTTTTGATTTGGGTTCTCCGGAAGAAATAAGGATGTTCTTCTTTGGGATTTCAAAACCTACCGACAACAGCGATTTCAACACAGCTTCAGAATAATCATCTCCGATACATCCTACTTCACCGGTAGATGACATATCCACACCTAATATAGGGTCAGCATTGTGTAATCTGGCAAAAGAGAACTGAGAGGCTTTTACACCGATATGTTCCACATCGAAAACGGACGAATCAGGCTTGCTGTAAGGAGCATTCAGCATGATACGGGTGGCCGTTTCAATGAAATTACGCTTGATAACTTTCGACACGAAAGGAAAGGAACGTGAGGCGCGCAGATTACATTCAATAACCTTGATGTAATTATCTCTGGCTAAGAATTGGATATTGAAAGGTCCGCTGATATTCAACTCTTTGGCTATTTTTCGGGAAATGCGTTTAATGCGGCGCATGGTTTCAAAATAAATCTTTTGTGCCGGGAAAACCAATGTTGCATCACCAGAATGTACTCCGGCAAACTCCACATGTTCTGAAATGGCATATTCAACCACCTCTCCGTTCTGGGCAACAGCATCAAACTCAATTTCCTTTGCGTTCTGCAGAAACTCCGACACTACCACGGGATATTGTTTTGACACCTTGGCTGCCAACGACAGGAACTTACGCATTTGCTCTTTATTATAGCAAACATTCATGGCAGCGCCGGAAAGTACATACGAAGGACGAATCAACACAGGGAAACCAACTTCTTCTATAAATGAATCAATCTCATCGAAACTGGTCAGCTCTTTCCACCTGGGCTGGTCGATACCCAGTTCGTCGAGCATGGTAGAGAATTTGTGACGATTCTCAGCCCTGTCGATCGATGCAGCAGAAGTACCAAGAATGGGAACCTGCTGGCGGTCGAGTTTAGTTGCCAGGTTGTTGGGTATTTGTCCACCCATCGACAGGATAACTCCTTTCGGCGATTCAATATCCACCACATCCAGAACTCTTTCGAAGGATAACTCATCGAAATAAAGCCGGTCGCACATATCGTAGTCGGTCGAAACAGTTTCGGGGTTGTAATTAATCATCACCGACTCATAACCTAAGTTACGTGCAGTAACCACAGCATTCACAGAACACCAGTCGAATTCCACCGAAGAACCGATACGATACGCGCCTGATCCCAACACGACTACAGCTTCTTTATTCGACCTGGGAGGTTGGTATGCTTTATCCGAACCATAAGTAAAATAAAGGTAATTTGTATCATCCGGATGATCAGACGCAACAGTATTAATACGGCGGATAACCGGAGTTACACCTTTGCTTTTACGAAGTTCACGCACTTCCAGGACTTCCTGTTCCATCGTACCGGTCGGATTTTCCACATACCGGGCAATCTGGAAATCAGAAAAACCAAGTCGTTTGGCTTCAGCCAGAACTTCTTTCGGCAAATCTGAAATTTTATTGTATTGTTCCAGTACTTTGGTGTACTTATAAATGTTTTCTAATTTTCCGAGGAACCATGTATCTATTTTCGTCAGCGCTTCAATCTCATTCACGCTGTATCCTTTCTCAAAAGCATCTGCAATAGCAAAGATGCGCAAATCCGTCGGTTTGGAAAGCGCATCTTCAATATTATCGAAAGTCAGGTCTTTGTTACCTACAAAGCCGTGCATCCCCTGGCCAATCATACGCAATCCTTTTTGGATGATTTCTTCAAACGACTGACCGATCGACATGATTTCGCCCACCGATTTCATAGATGAACCGATTTCCCGGCTCACACCCTGAAATTTAGTGAGATCCCAACGCGGTATCTTCACGATCATATAATCAACTGATGGGGCTACATAGGCAGAATTAGGCGTACCCATCTCCCCTATCTGGTCAAGAGAATAACCTAAGGCAAGTTTGGTAGCCACGAAAGCCAGCGGATAGCCCGACGCTTTGGACGCCAATGCAGAAGAGCGACTCAAACGGGCATTAATTTCGATGATGCGGTAATCGTTTGTTTCCGCATTAAAAGCATATTGAATATTACATTCACCCACGATACCGATGTGACGAACCACCTGACGGGCAACATCTTCGAGATAAGCAATCTGATCTTTTGTAAGGGTAATAATCGGAGCCACTACAATACTTTCACCGGTATGAATGCCCAGCGGGTCGAAGTTTTCCATAGGCACCACGGTAAAGCAATGATCGTTTTTATCGCGGATGACTTCGAATTCAATTTCTTTCCAACCTTTCAGACTTTCCTCCACCAGAATCTGTTTCGAGTGAGCCAGCGCACTTGTACACAGCGTAATAAACTCTTCCTCGTTCGCACATATACCGGAACCCAATCCTCCCAGGGCATAAGCAGAACGCACCATTACCGGAAAACCTATACGACGACCCACTGTCAACGCATCTTCGAGATTTTCAACAGCCTGTGATACCGGAGTTTTAGCTTCAATCTCGTTCAGCTTTTTCACAAACAAATCGCGGTCTTCCGTAATCATGATGGCTTCCACCGAAGTTCCCAGTACACGGACATTATACTTATCCAGCGTACCGTTGAGATACATCTCGGTACCACAGTTCAGCGCTGTTTGTCCCCCGAAAGCAAGTAAAATACCATCGGGTTTTTCTTTGATAATAATTTGTTCTACGAAATAAGGGGTGATGGGAAGAAAGTAAACCTTATCGGCAATACCTTCCGATGTTTGAATAGTTGCGATGTTGGGATTGATGAGGATAGTTTCAATGCCCTCTTCTTTCATGGCTTTTAACGCCTGCGACCCTGAATAGTCAAATTCTCCTGCCTGTCCGATTTTTAAGGCACCTGATCCTAAGAGGATCACTTTTTTAATAGTGTTCTCTACCACGCTTGATACTAGTTTTATTGTTTCGAGCGGCAAACGGGGTTCGAACCCGCGACCTTCGGCTTGGGAAGCCGACGCTCTACCAACTGAGCTATTGCCGCGTTATTAGTGGTTAGTTGTCAGTGGTTAGTGGATAATTAACCACTAAGCATTAACCATTAACCACTATTTAACGATTCCCGCAAACCCCATAAACGCCATCGCCAGCAATCCGGCTACGAGCAGGGCGGCAGGTGTACCTTTCATTCCGCGCGGCAAAGATACTAAATTTAATTGTTCCCTGATACCGGCAAATAAAATTAATGCCAATCCGAAACCTATGGCCGTTGAAATTGCAAAAACAACACTTTGCAAGAGGTTGAAATCCTTTTGAATAACCATAATGGCAACACCCAAAATGGCACAGTTGGTTGTAATCAGCGGAAGAAAAACGCCCAAAGCCTGATATAACGCCGGTGAGATTTTCTTGAGAATAATTTCTACCAGCTGTACCAGTGCTGCAATAATTAAAATAAAAGAAATGGTTTGCAGATAACCAATCTGCAAAGGTTCAAGCACATAAACCTGAATTAAAAAAGTAACAATGGTTGCTATGGTCATTACAAATGCCACAGCGCCACTCATTCCCAACGCGGTATCAATCTTTTTCGACACCCCCAGAAATGGGCAAATTCCCAAAAATTGCGACAACACGATGTTGTTCACAAATACGGCTCCGATGAATATTAATATATACGTCATTGTTTGGTGATTTTTTTACATTAATTTTTTGTTGTTTTCAATTTATTAAATATGGCAATCAGGTAGGCCAACGCGATAAATGCACCAGGTGCCAAAACGAAAAGCAACATCCCGTAATTTTCAGGAAAAACTGTCATGCTAAACACTTTACCTGTACCAAGCAACTCACGGGTCGTCCCCAACAGGGTTAATGCCAACGTAAATCCAAGTCCCATTCCCAAACCATCAAAAAATGATTTGACAACAGTATTTTTAGCAGCGAAAGCTTCTGCCCTTCCGAGTACGATACAGTTCACCACAATCAGCGGGATAAAGAGTCCCAGACTTTCATACAACGCAGGAACATAAGCCTGCATCACCATCTCCACCAGCGTAACAAAAGCAGCGATAACCACCACAAAGGCGGGTATGCGTACATTATCCGGTATGATATTCTTCAGCATTGAAATAACGACATTGGAGGACAAGAGTACAAAAGTAGTTGCCAGCCCCATTCCTAATCCATTGATGGCAGAAGAAGTTGTGCCCAGCGTAGGACACATCCCCAACATAATCACAAAGATCGGATTCTCTTTGATTATGCCGTTAAAGAGCGTTTTTAAATTTGAATTTGCAGCCATATATCTTCCTTAATTTGTTTGAGCCACTTCGTTCTCTACCGAAGTCGCTCCTGTTAATCCATCATAATTTTGTGAGTAGGCGCTGTAAGCATACCGTACAGCCTCCAGAAATGCATTTGACGAAATTGTTGCAGCCGTTATGGCATCAACTTCTCCGCCATTTTTGGTTACATTCAGGTTGTTTTTGGAACCGTTTAGTCCGCGAATGTCCTGGTTTCCTTTTTCTGTTTTAAACCAATCCACCATTTTAGTACCCAAGCCGGGAGTTTCTTTCTGCTCCAGTACAGAATAATTGATAATACTTCCCTTTGCATCAAAACCCACCATTATTTTTATCTCACCACTGAATCCGTTTTTGGAATAGGTCTGAACCGCTGCACCCACAAATTCATCTCCGGCATAAGCATGATAAACATAAAACGGTTCCGGCATTCCTTCGATTGTGATGGTATCGGTTCCTTTTATCAACACATCCGGAGGCAGTACCTCCATGATAGCATTTTCCTGTTTAGCCCTTTTCGAGGCTTCAATCGGTTCTTTGGTGAGGTTGTACACCGAACCCAGTGCCACTGCTGCAACCAACGTAATTGACGTCAGCACAAGCACCATATTTCTGAAAGTTGATTCTAATTTTGCCATTTTTTTTGTTGTCTACGGTCTACAGTCTACAGTCAGCACTATTAGCTATTAGTTATTCGCTTTCCGTTTTCCGTTTTCCGCTATTTTTTCACTTCACTTTTTCCCCGAATCTTTTCGGTTTCACATAAAAATTTATTAGTGGCGTAAATCCATTCATGATGAGAATCGCAAACGAAACCCCTTCCGGATACGCTCCCCAGGTACGGATAACTACTGTCAGCACACCGATCCCCACACCATAAATCCACATCCCTTTGGGATTCATGGGAGACGTTACATAGTCGGTCGCCATAAAAATAGCACCCAACATCAAACCTCCTGTAAGCAAATGTACCAATGGTGAAATGTATGTTGCAGGGTCAACCAAATACAGTATCCCGGAAAAAACGATGACAGTTACGAAAATACTCACCGGGATGTGCCAGGTAATGATTTTTCGAATCAGCATATACACCAGGCCAATCAGCAAAGCCACAGCAGAAACCTCTCCGAGAGAACCGGGCATATTTCCCAGAAACATATCTTTTGCTGATGGTATAGCCGAACTGCCTTCATTGAGCAAAGAAAGTACTGTTGCACCTGTAGCAGCATCGAGATAAGACATCGAGAAAGGTTCAACCACCGGCCAGGTCGTCATCTCCACCGGAAAGGAAATCAGCAGAAAAACACGTCCAACTAATGCCGGGTTGAAAGGATTATTTCCTAATCCTCCGAAACTCATTTTGGCGACACCGATAGCAACCAACGCACCAATCAGGATCATCCAGACTGGTAAATTGGATGGCAGGTTGAATGCCAGCAACAAACCTGTCAGAGCAGCAGACCCATCTAATATTGTTTTTTCTCCTTTGATTAAAAATCGTTGAATCAGGTATTCGAATAACACACAAGCCACGATGGCGGTCACGGTGACAATCAACGCTCCCAGTCCGAAGAAATACAATGAGGCCAGCAAAGCCGGAACAAGCGCGATGATCACGCCGGTCATATTTTTACTTACCGAGTCACCTCCATGAATATGCGGCGCAGGCGATATGATTAATTTTTCCATAATATTTCTGTTATTTAGCGTTCCTGTTACGAATAATACCTCCTACCGTTGCTTTACCATAACGGATATAATCCAGTAGCGGACGGTTCGATGGACAGGTATAACTACAACTGCCACATTCAATACAATCCATCACGCGATCTGTTTCCATTTCCGGCCACATATTTCTCTCGCTCTGCGCCATCAGCAAATAGGGTTCAAGTCCCATCGGGCAAACCGACACGCATTTGGAACAACGAATACAATTTTGAACGGGTCTACGAACAGCTTCTTCATCCCGCATATACAATACACCTGCACTACCTTTGGCCATCGGGATATTCAGATTCATCAGCGAACGTCCCATCATTGGGCCGCCACCAATAATTTTACCCGTACCTTCGGGCACACCACCGGCTTGCTCAACTACATGGGACAGATAAGTTCCAAGCCGAACACGATAATTGGAAGGATTAGGCGCATCTTTACCCGTGATGGTCATAACACGCTCAAACATAGGTTTGTTTTTCTGTACAGCCTCATAAACAGCATAAGTTGTACCCACATTAAACACCACCGCACCGACTTCCACCGGAATTCTGCCGCTGGGCACCTGACGACGGATAACCGCATCGATGAGTTGCTTTTCACCTCCCTGCGGATATTGCACTTTCAAGGGTTCTATGGTAATACTTTTAAATGCAGTTGCTAATTGTTTCAGATGACTGATAGCATCCGGTTTATTATTCTCAATACCGATAATTGCTTTTTCTACCTCAAGCGCTTTCATGAGAATCGAGACACCAACCAAAATTTCCTCACCATGCTCCAGCATCAGCTGGTGGTCGCAGGTCAGATAAGGTTCGCATTCAACGGCATTGATAATCAAAACTTCTGCTTTTTTTCCGGGAGGAGGAGAAAGTTTCACGTGAGCGGGGAAAGTAGCACCTCCCAGTCCGACGATGCCGGCATCCTGCACTTTTTTAATTATCTCTTCTTTGGTAAGATTACATTCTCTTTTGACAACAGTACTTCTGTCAATGGTATCCAACCACTCATCACCATCTACATCAATAAATACGGCAGGACGTTTATATCCGGAAGCATCCAGTTGCACGTCAATCTTATTTACCTTACCTGACACGGAGGCATGTACATTGGCCGAAACAAATCCATTGGCTTGTCCGATCATCTGCCCCACTTTCACCAGGTCACCCTTCTTGACAATTGCCTCACTTGGATTTCCTATGTAATGTGCCAACGGAATGGCAACCATCTTCGGAATCTCAGCCTGTTGAATCTTTTTGCCGGCTGAGAATTTATTTTCTGCCGGATGTACACCTCCAATTCTGAAAGTCTTCATGCTTTGTTGTTATATTATTTATATAAAAATCACAAGTCTTATATTATCAGTCACCAGTCTGTATTTCAGTCGCTACCTACGGCAGCTCTGCAAGGTGGTGTGTTCTCCATAACCCAGTAAGCAAGCTTACTGGTTACTAAACTTCGCTTCCTCCGGAAGCAAAACCCAACAAATCAGATTCCCGTTTTCCGCTCTCAGTTTTCCGCTATTCATTATTCACTTCCTAATTTACTATTGCCTCTTCCTTTTTCTTCTTCGGTGCCGGGAAATTCACATCCGTAATGGCATTGGTCGGACATACGATCACGCATTCACGACACAATTTACATTTATCATCGTGGATAAAGGCCAAACTGTTGGTAATGGTAATGGCTTCATGCGGACAAACCTTCTGGCATTTGGCACAACCGATACAGCCAACTTCACAGGCTTTTCGGGTAATATGCCCTTTATCTTCATTGCGGCAATTTACGTATACACGGCGACCTTTAGGGCCCTTCTTCCTGAGTTCAATCAACAACTTAGGACAAGCACGCACACAGGCTCCACAGGAAGTACATTTATCTTCATCCACTTCGGGAATTTTAGTAATAGGATTTACCTTGATGGCATCAAATTCGCAGGAGAGCTCACAATCACCAAAGCCCAAACATCCCCAGGAACAATTGGTTTCGCCACTGTAAAGGTTATGGGCGATAAAACAATGCTTTACCCCATCATATTCATTATTATGCGGACGATGCTCACAGGTTCCGTTACAACGAACAACAGCTACAGTCGGAGCCTTGGCTACAGCTACCTTGCCCAAAATCTCCGCCACTTTCTTCATGGTATCATTACCACCAACCGGACAAAACAAATCGCCCAACTCGTCCGATTTAACACAAGCATCGGCAAATCCGCGACAACCCGGGAATCCACATCCACCACAATTCGCAGCAGGCAATGCTTCTTCAACCTCGTCTATCCGTGGATCCTCAAAAACGTGGAATTTCTTGGCGACAACATACAAAATAACGGCTGCAACAGAACCTATTACCCCCAGGGTAATCAAAGAAATCAATACTAAATTCATGTGTTTCTCTATTGAATTTTATGCTCATTCAAGCTCCATTCTTTTTGATCTGGAACTTTAATTTTGATTTTAATCTGAAATTAAAAAAAGATAATATAATGAAATAAGGAAGTAATGTACCCAGCGCAATGCTACCGGAAATCGCCTCATTATCAATATAATTTTTGAGAATAAAAAGGGTGAGAAGGATAATTAAAAAGGGAATGACAAAAGCAAGTAAAACAGCAAACAATCCCATGGAGCTTTGTCCATATAAGGTTACCTGTTCACCAACTTTGTAATCAGAACCATCAGATTCGATGTCGACAAATTTATCTTTCATGTCGGCAGCCGAGCAGGCACCTTTAGCATGACAACTACTACAGGCCGATTCCTGCAGTATTTGTACCCTGATGTGTCTTCCATCTATCTGGTGAATAACACCAGCATGTTCGATTAATTGGCTCATTTTGTAATCCCGACATTGCAATTCGGGCACAAATGTACTATAAATTTTGAATTACCGCAATAATAAATGATAAATATTTATAGCGAATAACTAATAGCGAATAGCGAATGATGAAGAACTACTGCTTCTCACTATTCACTATTCGCTATTAGTTATTCGCTACTTATTAATTGCTTATCACAACGCAATTAATTCAAAGCCCGTATACGGAACCAGCGCTGTCGGAATCCTGATTCCATCCGGAGTTTGGTTATTCTCGAGCAGTGCCGCAACGATGCGGGGCAATGCAAGTGCACTACCATTGAGGGTATGACAAAGTTGGGTCTTTTTATCGTTACCTTTGAAACGGCATTTGAGGCGGTTTGCCTGATAGCTTTCAAAATTTGAAACCGAGCTTACTTCCAACCAACGTTCCTGCGCAGCCGACCATACCTCAAAATCGAAAGTCAGTGCCGACGTGAAACTCATGTCACCACCGCACAAACGCAGAATCCTCCAGGGAAGTTCTAATTTTTCAACCAGCGTTTGTACATAATTTACCATGTCAGTTAGCGACTCATACGATTTCTCCGGATGTTGTATCTGTACAATTTCCACTTTATCAAACTGATGCAGGCGGTTTAATCCGCGAACATCCTTACCGTAGGAACCCGCTTCCCTGCGGAAACAGGCTGAATAGGCTGTATTTCTAATGGGTAATTCGTTCTCACTGAGAATTACATCCCGGTAAATATTCGTCACCGGCACCTCTGCAGTCGGAATCAGGTATAAATCATCCAAAGTAGCATGATACATCTGTCCTTCTTTATCGGGTAACTGTCCTGTTCCGTATCCTGAAGCAGCATTCACCACATAAGGTGGTTGCACTTCCAGATAGCCGGCTTCACGCGCCTGATCGAGGAAGAAATTGATGAGGGCACGTTGCAATCGGGCGCCTTTGCCTTTGTAAACCGGGAAACCGGCACCTGATATCTTCACGCCTAACTCAAAATCAATCAAATCATACTTTTTAGCTAAATCCCAGTGCGGCAAAGCGCCTTCCGGTAATTGCGGCACAACTCCCCCCGACCGTTCAATTACATTATCTTCAGCATGCTTACCTGCGGGGACAGAATCATGCGGCAGATTAGGAATCTGAACCAACAAGTCATTCAATTGTTGCTCATAAGAAGCCTGTTTCTCTGTCAATTCCCGGATGGTTTCTTTCAATTCAGCTGTTTTTTCTTTGGCTGCATTCGCTTCATCCGTTTTACCCTGTTTAAACAACATGCCGATTTCTTTCGACAAAGCATTAGATTGTGCCAGGGCATTATCAGCAGCAGTTTGGGTTTGCTTGCGTTGTTTGTCCAGTTCAACTACCTGAGCAATAATTTCTTCAGCTTTGAAATGCTTCTTAGCCAAACGGTCAATGACTTCAGCGGTATTTTCGGTGATGTATTTGAGTGTAAGCATGATTTTATTTTATTTTTAGTTTTAAACCACAAAAGGCACAAAAGGAAGACTAAGAAAACACAAAAGAACAACTAAGAGTTAAAAACTATAAACTAAAGTATACTCATTTCATGTTACTTATGTGATCCAATATTAAATATTTCCTTTTGTGCTTTCTTAGTCTTCCTTTTGTGCCTTTTGTGGTTCAAATTAAAAATCTCCCGCAATTTTACACTACGGTAAAACAACAGGAGATTCGTTATTTTTAAGTCTTATAGCCTTTTCAGACTAAGGGCTTATTAATTCGCTTCGATAGGTTTTACAGAAACGTAAGATTTATTGTTTCTTCTTTTTCTGAATTCCACGATACCGTCAACCAATGCGAATAAAGTATGGTCTTTACCCAACCCCATGTTTTCACCCGGGTGGTGTACTGTTCCGCGTTGACGAACGATGATGTTACCTGCTTTGGCAAACTGACCACCGTAAACTTTTACTCCAAGTCGCTTACTTTCCGATTCACGACCGTTCTTCGAGCTACCAACTCCTTTCTTATGTGCCATTTTCTCTAATTTTTAATCGGTTAATTAAGCTACAATCTCTTTAATTTTCAACTCGGTAAAATCCTGACGGTGACCGTTGCGTTTGCGATATCCTTTGCGACGTTTTTTATGAAAAACAATCACTTTCTCACCACGCAGGTGCGATACCACTTCACAAACTACTTTTGCACCTTCAACAACGGGAGTACCTACAGTAACTGCACCGGCATTGTCAACGAGTAAAACTTTATCAAATTCAACTTCTGAAGCAATCTCAGCTTCGTTCATGCGGTGTACATACAGTTTCTTTCCGGCTTCCACCTTGAACTGCTGACCCAAAATTTCTACAATTGCGTACATCTTATTGTGTATTATAATTACATCGGGAAGGTGAGTTGCCTGAGGCAGCGCTGCTTAAAACCCTCTTCGAAACGGAGCGCAAAGATAAAAAAATGTTTTTGATTACACAAACTTCAACTTATTTTTTTGCCTTCTTTGAATCATCGACCGACTTTGGAATAGCCAACTCATTTCCATCTCTTTCAGCGCGGTAATGTGGCGACATAATTTCAATACCTTTTGCAGCACACACATCGAGTATGTGTTGATGCAATTCAGAATAAATCGAAGCCAGTGCTTTCGACTCGTTAGTATATACATTCAATTGATAGGATACATAAAAGTCGTCCAGACTGGTTTGCAACACAAAAGGTTTTTTACCCTTCATCAGGTTGGTCGTTCTCGAAGCTGCCTCCAACAAGGCTTCATGCATTGCCTTCCAGTGCACATCGTATCCGATTGTGACAGTCGTATGAATAATCAAACCTTCTTCTTTGGCCATCGCTGAATAATTGGTCGTGTTACCCGACAGAACTGCTGAATTTGGTATGGTAATTTCTTCATTATTTATCGTTCGTAAACGGGTAACCAGTAAGGTTTTTTCAATCACATCGCCTGTCACATCACCAATTTTAATCCTGTCTCCTATTTTAAACGGGCGCATATAAGTAATTACCAATCCGGCCACCATATTTCCAATTGCACTTGATGACCCTAATGAAACTAATAAGCCGAGAAAAACTGATACGCCCTGAAAGATGGGAGAATTTGAACCGGGTAAATACGGAAAAATAAGCACAAACATAAATGAGGCTGTCTCAAAAGGGCAGTCTCTCTTTTTTTGATTATGCAGCGATTTTGGGAAATTCGGACTCAAATGTTGAAAATTCAATTCCATTTTCTTTAGTTGGAATAAAAAAGAGAATCAAACCCAAAAAACGAGCTTGTTTTCGTGATTTAGAGGGTAAATTGTTGGCTATTCCGGCTTTGCGATACATTTTTCCTATATTAAAGGCAATAGCAAAGATGGCAAAGTCCATCATAACCTTTTCTTTATCAAAATGTCTGAACCGATTGTATTGTTTGTTTGCTTTTGTTTGTCCAAATACAGCTTCAGGTTCTATAGGGCGTCGACTTCGGTGTAAAAGACCTTCTTCGGAATTTAGCAACTCTTTGGCTTTTTGTTTATGCCGATTAAGATTGTGGTTTACTTCTATTCTTCTATCGTCTTTGGCATTGTAACATAAGCATTTGAGAGGACATCCATGACAGTTCTTTGCTTGGTAAACACTTATATTTGAAACATATCCGTTATCTGATTTTCGTTTTATAGTACCTGTCCTCTCCATGTGCTGTCCCATTGGACATACAAAATAATCATCCTTGGCATTATAGAACAGGTTTTGAGCATGGAAACCATTATTTTTGAAAGATCGTTTCTGTTCTTTGTGGAAATAGTTGTACTTAACAAAAGGCTCCATATCATTTGCTTCCATAAATTCATAATTTTCTTCGCTACCATATCCTGAGTCGGCAACCGTTTTCTTTGGAAGTCTGTTATAACGCTCATTAAAACCATTCATAAAAGGGATATAAGTAAGGGTATCAGTGGGGTTTGGGAAGAAATCATAATGAGTAAAAAATTGATTTTCAGTGCCTATCTGAACATTGTAAGCGGGTTTAAGTTGTCCGTTGAGCATGTGATCCTCTTTCATACGCATGAACGTGGCATCCGGGTCGGTTTTTGAATAACTGTTTCGCTTACCCAGCGTGTCTAAATGCTTTTCGTATTCCTGAAGTTTTGGCAAATACTTGTTTTCAAGGGTTTTGATTGCTTTATTCTCTTCTTTGGAACGGTTTTCCTGATTGATCTGTGCAATGCGTCTTTTTAATTCTTCACTATCAAGGGGTGCAGGCGGTTCATCGTCCGGGTGGTTATCCTGTGCAATGCCTTCTTCTACCAACTCTAAAACTTTGCGGATTTTTGCTTCTAGTTTTGCCTTGTTTTTTTCAACTGATTTACGCCAAACAAATGTGTAGCGGTTTGCACGCGATTCCAACTTGGTGCCATCAACATAAATCACATCCAAACTTAAATAGCCCATTTCAACAAGCATACATACTACCTGGGTAAATATCTGGTGAATCTTATCCTTTAAATGGGAGGAGCGAAAGCGGTTAATGGTATTGTGATCGGGTGTCTGATTGCCTGTCAGCCACATAAAACTGATACGGTCAGTGAGGGCTTGCTCAATTTTACGACTGGAATATATATTGTTCAAATAACAGAATAATACTACTTTGAGCATCATACGAGGGTGATATGCTGTTGTTCCGCCACCTTTATAAGTGTCGAATACTTTAGTAATGTCCAGATTATCAACAATTTGATTGATTGTTCGAACGGGAGAGTTGAGTGGTATTTTCTCGTCCAAACTAGCAGGAAAGAGGCTTAGCTGACCTTGACTGTATGATTTAAATAATGGTCTTGCCATAACTTACATCTTTGATTTACAGCCATAAAGATATAAAATATCATACAAATAAGCAAATTAATTGATGCCATTTTTTGAAAAATAAAACAATAAAAAAGAGGCTGTCTACCTTTTGAGACAGCCTCT
>JAKIYP010000025.1 GCA_022708505.1 Bacteroidota bacterium | reverse complement strand
GAAGAACTTATCACTATCAATAGTTGTATGTTTGATGGTAATACATCCAATGTAGGTGGTGGAGGCGTGCGTACAAATGGAGCTTTTAAAACCATTATCAAAAGCTGTATTTTCGCAAACAATGTAACTAAAGATGGAGACTGGAAGAATGGAGCTGCAATTAACTGCAATGGCGCATCAAGCGGATCAGAGTCTATCGACGAAATAGAAAATTGTCTGTTTTATAATAATGCAGGTTCCACCGCTGTTTCTTTCAGAGGTACTACTATTAAAAACTGTTCATTTGTAAACAATACCGGGACTATAAGGATAGCAGGTACTACCACTCAACTTTACAATACAGTTATTTGGGGCAATAAACAGACAAGCGGAACCCAGGCAGCTATCGAATATAATCAAATGCCTGCAGTAATTAAATATTGTGCGGCAGAGACGATACATGCCGATTATACGGCTCCCGACAACCACAATTTGATTCTCAATACCAGCAATACAGCAGTTGACGGTCCAAACTTTAAAACACCGACATCATTTGTAGGCAACGGTGATTTAAGTGGAGAAACTCCCGACTGGTCGATAACAAGTGCTTCACCTTTCAAAGAAACTGGAGATCCGGCCAATGCCACTGCCACCGATATAACCGGGAGAACACGTTCTGTTACCAAACCGTCAATCGGAGCTTACGAATGGGATGGAATAACCACTGTTTTGGGTAATAACACTTCTAATCTTCTCTATACTGTTCAGAACAACATATTGTATATTTCGCACGATGCAGAAATCTCGGTAAAGGTTCTGTCCGTTAGTGGTCAAACAGTCGCTTATTCTTCGTCGGCCTTTAATCATGCTATTCCGTTGCAGTCGGGTGTATATGTTGTTCTTGTATCCGGTAAAAACGGAAAATCGGATGCATTTAAAGTGATTGCAAAGTAAAATATTTATAATCGCTGTATACCCAATCTTTGTCTAATTTATTACAGGGCAATGCATACAAAAAATACGGCATTATATTGTTTTAATTGCTTAGGCAGTCACACAAAATAAGAACATGCTAAAACATCTTTACTTAATTTTATTGTTGTTTGCCGGCTCTGTTGTTGCGCAGACATGGCGCAGTTCGTTATATCCTGTCGGTTGGGAACCCGGGTACAGCGATGAGGTCGGACGATTTCTGCACGATTTTTCTTATGCCGGTTACGGAAGTGGTTTGAAAACTATCTCCGACATTACTTCACCGATAGTTAACATAACACAGGCGCCGTACAACGCCGACAATACCGGCACAACCGATGTTACGGACATCATTCAGCAAGCGATTAACAATTTGCCCGCCACCGGAGGAGTCATTTATCTTCCGGCGGGCGAATATCGCCTATCAGTTCCATCTGATCGCGTTTATGGTATCCTTATTAATAAAAACAATGTAGTTATACGTGGGGCTGGTGCGAATCTGACGAAAATAAAAAATACGACTACATACATGCGTTCCAAAAACCTGTTCAGTTTTATGGCCACTTCAGCTGATTGGACGTCAAGCAGTTCAAATACGTCTCCCCTATTGCACGACATCGACCTACCGGTTCATGAAGTGGCAGTCGAAAACACAGAACTCTTCCAACGTGGCGATTGGGTGGTACTCCGTACCGATGTAACAAGCGATTTTATCGAAGAACATCATGCTACAGGTTACTGGTCGAACTCTATGAATGGAATTATGTTCTGTCGTAGAATTTTGGACATCAACGCTTTTACAAAGAAATTAATGCTCGATGCACCCACTCGTTATCCTATGAAATTGCGCGATAATGCGCGGGTGGAAAAACTGAAAGCTCAACTGATGGAATGTGGTATGGAATATTTGTCGATTGGCAATGTACAGCACGATGGCACCGGATTCGGGGACTCTGATTTCGACATTGCAGGCAAAGCGGCATACGACGTTCATGCATCTCATCTTATTTCCATAAGAAATGGTATCAATTGCTGGTTTCGTGGAATTAAAACATATCGTCCGGCGGAAAATTCCGGCAATTTTCATCTTCTTTCCAATTGTCTTCAAATTATTCGTTCTAGAAACGTGACTGTCGAAGATTGCGATTTCCGTTTTAGCCAATATGAAGGTGGTGGCGGAAACGGATACATGTATATCCTTCAGGGAAACGATTGTCTGATTAAGAATTGTTATGCTGAAGATGGTAGGCACAACTACGATTTCAAAGGGATGTCATCAAATGGGAACGTGATTTACGCCTGTACTTCAAAAAATCCACGTTTAACATCCGATTTTCACATGCACCTGAGCATGGCAAACCTGATTGATAATTTCCAGGCCAACGCAGATGTTGTTGAGGCAGGCTTCCGCACGTCAGGCTACGAAGGCGCTATTCACATGTACACTACATCTGAAAGCGTTATTTGGAATACTAAAGGCATAAACCCTATGGGCAACCGGACGTATGTTGTTGTTTCCCGTCAATTCGGGAACGGTTATGTTATAGGTACTTCCGGGACACCTAGCGGTGTTGTGACTACACCTTACCAAGGGATTCATTCGTCATCAGGAATTCCATATAACACTGCACCCGTAGATTTTACCGAAGGCATTGGGACCGGTTCAAACCTTGTACCGGCATCGCTCTGGCTCGACCAGTTGGAGAAACGCCGCAATCGCCCCGGTTTTACTCCCCAACTGCCTTCGCTGGATATTGATTTTGAGGATTATCTGCTCAACGAAAGGTACAACACTGCCGGTAGCCGCGTAATCTCCTACGGCGCTTCGATTACGTCGCAGGTGGTCGAAAATCCAGTTAAATCGGGTATCAATACAAGTAACAAAGTGTTGCGCATCGACAGGGCGGAAAATACCGCCATAAGTCCCACCGCCGTAACCAACCGGGGCGTTTTAACCGACAGTTACAACTTAGCAATGGACGCGGAATCCTGCATCGTGGAAATGAAAGTGTTGAAACCGGCGGCAGGACGTTTAGCCATGCGGCTGAATACCGACTACAATGCGGAAGTATCTACCGTGCAAATGAACGCTTCGCCCGAATGGCAGACAGTACGTTTTGATTTCTCGCAAAAAACGAGCTGGTCGCTGCGCGAAGATGTCCGGCTTATCGTTCAGATAGAGAAAGCAAGTTCGCCTGCAAGCTATCAGACCGACCCGCTGACGGTTTATATCGACGACATCCGGTTAATTTCAAATAACACGACAGCCGTTAAGATGGCTACTGATAGAAAAATACAAGTCAGATACCTGTATCCTTTGCAGCAGTTTAAAATTAATAATTCCCTCGTTGAGCAGGTTTTCGTTTCGATTTTGGACATCAGTGGAAAAAAAGTTCTAGAAAAAACAATTGTAAAAAATGAATCCATAATCGATTGCTCCTCTCTCAGACAGGGAGTTTATTTTGTGCAATGTAAAAATGAAAAAACAACGCTTAGTTTCGATAAGATAATCACATGGAAAACAAATTAAACAAATTCTTTCTTGCGCTGACAATATTCATTTTCGCAATGTCTGTCAACGCCCAGCAAGTGGAAATAGATTCATTGATAGCACAGCTAAACGTGACGATTGGCGATTTGCTGCGGGGCAAATCAGCCGGAGTATCTGTAACGAATGCCGACGGAGCGCCCGGAGCAGCTTTCGATGTGTTGATTCGTGGCGGAGGTACACTTCGCGGTAACCAACACCCCCTTTACATAGTCGACGGTGTTGAAATTCTTCCTGCGCAAATGGACGTTTCCAATGCATGGGAAACCGTTGACGGTGTGGATTTTCAAAGTCGGCAGAATTTGCTTTGGGCAATCAACACCTTTGATATTGAAGATATTCAAATAGTAAAAGACGCCTCTGCATCAGCTATTTACGGAAGTCGGGGTGCGAACGGGGTGGTCATTATCCGTACAAAGACCGGCAGCAAAAAGGAAAAAGAAGTTTCGTGGACATCGAATCTGTCGTTTGCGGCTCCATTGAAGAAAATAGATTTTCTGTCACCAACGGACTATGGAACTTATTATCAAACACTGACCGGAAAACCATTAGCAAACAACCTGCAGGAACGAAACTGGCAGGACGAAATTCTAAGAACGTCCATATCACATAATCATGCTTTTGCCATGGGTGGTTCATTACGGCGCACCGATTATTACTTTTCTTTGACCGGGAAACAAATGGAAGGAATTATTCCCGGAACTGGCGCCGTTGATTTAGGTTTACGCGCTAACATCAGTCAACAGCTTTCGCCACGTGCCAAAATTACGGGTAGATTTGCTTTTCTGAGAAACAGTATTTCGATGCAGCAATCTGCCTCACTGCTGGGAGTTAGTAGCCTGGTTAACGATTTTGGTACTGTTCCGTTTAGCAATGCAGGTGAAAATCCGGCAAGCTGGATTGCTGATTACGATGATAACTCGGTTTCGTGGCGGGTTATTCCACAAGCCTCACTTGCGTTGAAAATAACCGACGGTGTCGACTTCACAGTTTCAGGGGGCATTGACTTTCTGAACAAAGTACGCTTCCGCTGGATGGGCAATCAAATAGAACGCGGTGCGCTGGACAACTCACGAGCCGGACGGGCGGAACTGTCGGCAGTGGCTTACAACACAGACGCTTTTCTCAACATCGCAAAAACTTTAGGGAAACACGGCCTGCAATTCAAAACAGGCATTTTGTATTTCGGTGACTCATTTACCGACTATTCTAATTACGGGGCCGATTTTTCGGTATATTCGCTTCGCGCCAAAGGAATCGGTTTTGCTTCGCGCTCTGCAAATACCGTATATGCCCAATCCGAAGCTTCTACATTATCCGGGCTTGTAACTGTCAGTTACATTTTCGACCAGCGTTACGAATTGAACGGTGGTGTACGAGCCGACTATCTGCTCAATTTTAACACCAGTTACTATCCTTTCATCAACGGAACCTGGAATATTTCCGAAGAAAATTTCTGGAAAAATAATTTGACGGCTTCCGTTTTCGGAAAAGCTTCGCTTCACGCCGGTTGGGGAATTTCAGGTAAAAACGAAGTAACTTCATTCTCTAACATCGAAAAATACAGTCTGAATTACGGAACATTATGGATACCCTACGAAGAAATGCTCTATTTTACACCTTGGCTGCAAACGGTAAAAAACGAGTTTAATGTAGGATTTGACATGGAATTTCTGTCAGGACGATTACAAGCAGGCGCGAAATATTATAAGGCCGATGTGCGTGATATGTTATCTGTATACAACTTCCGTCCCGATTACTATCAATACGAGTATGATGGCGACGGAAATGTTATCAACAAAACACTCGTAACTTTCGATAATCTGCATTGGCAAAACAATATCAGATTAAAACGCTGGGGAATAGATGCTTATATCACGGCTATTCCTGTAAAAACAAGCCGCTTTACATGGAAATCGAATTTCAGTTTTGCCATCGACCGCGCTGTTATCATCGACTGTGGACTGCCTGCGTGGAATGTGCTAGGCATGACCGGACAAGCCGGATTCACCGGAGTTTCGGTCAGCGGTACGGAAAATATCGGCGTTACCGCATTCGTAAACGGAAAATCTCCTGGCGTATTTTATGGATATGTAACACAAGGAATAATCGGAGCAGAACACGTAAATATGGCACCTCCACTCAAAGGACAGCAACTCGGTGTAGGTGACCCGAAATACATCGACACCAATGGAAACGGACAGGTGGAAGAAACTGACAAAGTCGTTATAGGTAATCCAAATCCGGATTTCACATTTGGCTTTAACAACACGCTGATTTTCGGAAAGTTATCGATCAGCCTTTTGTTTGATGGTTCGTTGGGCAATGACATACTGAATCTGAACTTACTGTCGTGGGACAATGTTGCGGAAGCGAAAAACGTGCGCAGTTCTACCTATGAAAACAGTGTAACTTTTGGAGGAAAACTACCTCGTGTCGGTGCGCAGGGCTTAAACGAAATAAGTGATAGAATGGTTGAGGACGGCAGTTTTGTTCGCTTGTCAAATTTGTCGGCAAACTATGCCATCGATGTGGATAAAATTAAATGGCTGTCATCATTGGATATCAATTTGTTTGTATCGAATCTTTTTGTGATTTCCGGTTATTCGGGTTATTCTCCTGATGTCAATTCCTTTGCAGGAAGTTGGTCACTATATGGCATTGATGCGGGTGCATATCCGCAGGCAAGAGCTTTTTCTTTAGGTTTTTCAGCTAAATTCTAATCCACAAGAATCATATAACTATATGAAACAAGCGTTCCATATAACCCGAAAAAATAAAAAATAAACATATGAGATTTACTAAAATAATATTTTTGCTCGTATTTTTGATGCAGATTTCAGCGTTGGTGGCACAGGAACGTGTTGTTGTCGGTACGGTTACGGACAGCAACAGCGAACCGCTTACAGGGGCTAGTATCCTTGTAAAAAAGAGTCAAACAGGCACCATTGCCGACATTAACGGAAAATTTAGCCTGAAAGTTCCAGTTCAATCCGATACGCAGTTGGTAGTATCGTTTATGGGTTACATTACACAGATAATCGACCTGAAGAAAGATCAACAAACCATCAATGTAGTTTTGCAAGAGAATGTAGAAGAACTGGAAGAAGTTGTTGTGGTAGGTTACGGACAAATGCGTAAAAGCGATCTTACCGGAGCAGTTAGTTCGGCAGTCATCAACGAATCCGAAGCTGCTTCGACAAGCAATATTCAAAGCTTGCTGCAAGGACGGGCGGCTGGTGTCCAGATTACCTCTGGCGATGCTGCTCCAGGAGCTGCTGTCAGTATGAAAATCAGAGGAACAAGTACGCTTAATTCAAGCAGCGAACCATTGTATGTGGTGGATGGAATCATCATGAACTCAACTATAGAGCAAAATGCCACATCGGGCGAAGGTGGTAATGTTCAGTCGGGACAGAACGGACTTACGGGTATCAATCCGCAGGATATTGAAACCGTAGAGATTCTGAAAGATGCATCGGCAACAGCCATTTACGGTTCGATGGGGGCTAACGGAGTAGTACTGATTACAACAAAGAGCGGAAAAACTGAAAAACCACGTATTCGTTATCAGGGCAACATCTCCACCTCATTTTTAGCAAACAAACGCGAAATGGCAAATTTGAAGGAATATTGTGAAATTCGCTCGCTGATACAAGGCACAACACTTTCGCCCGAAGGAAAAGAATTTATTGATTGGCAGGATTGGGCAACACAGCAGGCCTGGGGACAGAATCATCGTCTGAGTGTGTCAGGAAAAACGGATAAGACTAACTATTACCTGTCGGGCGGATTCAATACCAATGAAGGAATTATCAAGCAAACCGGAAATAATCAAGCCGATTTTCGTTTCAACCTTGATCAAAGCATTTCAAAGATGTTGAAAATCGGAACGAAAACAGCTTTTACGTACCGGAAATTAAATATGACGCAAGGATCGGATTCAAGAGCGGCAACCAGTTCTGGTCTGATACGTCAAATGACAACTTATCAGCCCTATATTCCCGGAGTGGGCGAAACCGACGATACGGACAGCGACGATTCTTACGGTCCGATGCCATGGTTGACTGATTATGTTGATGCCACTGACGAATACCGTATGCTGTCATCGGTTTATGCTAATGTAATACTGACCAAACGTCTTTCGATGCGTACAACGTTAGGAGCCGACTACAGATCACGTACCCGGAATCGGTTTTACGGTATGGGGACATGGTTTGGCAGACAGGAAAGCGGTTATGCTTCGCTATCATCACAAGAATCGCTGCGACTCAATTTCGACCATGTTTTTAATTATATGTACCGGAAACGGAAAAACCGTTTGGATGCAACAGCCGGTATAACAATTACAGAGTCGAGTGTAAAAAGCAATTTGATTTACGGGAAACAGTACACCACTTTGGCGTTTAAGGAGAAGGGACTAATGTACAGTAATAATCCTGTTACTCCTTATTATATCGAAGGGAAAACTGATCTTTTCTCCGTTTTAGCACGGGCAGTTTACAGTTATGACAACCGTTATGTGCTGACCTCCACTTTTCGCGCCGATGGTACGAGTAAATTTGCTCCCGGCAACAAATTCAGCTATTTCCCCTCGTTTGCCTTCGCCTACCGACTTGACCAGGAAAAGTTCATGCGTGATCAGGAAGTCATTTCAAATGCAAAGATCCGTTTGGGTTGGGGATTAGTTGGAAATCAAGCTATTTCAAATTATCAAACCTTGTCGCAATATTCCGGAAGCGTGTATGTAAATTCAAGTGGAAGTGGTTATTACAACGCTTACATTATTTCGAACATGTCTAACCCTGACTTAAAATGGGAAACCACCGAACAATATAATGCCGGAATTGATGCTGGATTTTTTGATAACCGAATTAATTTTACAGTAGATGTTTATCATAAAATGTCGCACGACCTGTTGCAGAATATCGAAATGACCATGACATCAGGTTATAGCACGATGGCAATAAACCGGGGAGAAATCCTTAACCGCGGTATTGAATTTACAGCAGACTTTTTCCCCATAAAACAACGAAAAATGACATTGAATATTACCGGGAATATTGCTCTCAACCGGAATAAGATTGTCGATATAGGATTACCTGTTTCACAGATCGGTTCACATAAATGGGCGGCATTTCTTGGAAAAGATATTGCTTCTGCATCATATTTCAAAATGCCGGCTAACATTTTTATCGAAGGACAGCCGACTGCATTATTTTATGGCTTACAGGTGAATGGAATCGTTACACAAACTGAAATGGATGCTGACAGGGCAACGCGCAGATCCAATTTTGTAGTGTTGCATCCCGATGCCGACCCAACAAAAATTTCCGATGCCGATATGCTGACAGTATCAGGTACGCTTCCAATTTGGAACGGTTCGTCGTTACTGTATGCAGGTGACCCGAAATATCATGACGCAGATCAGGATGGGAATATTGACTCCGATTTAGACAGGATTATCATCGGTGATCCGAATCCTGATTTCAACTATGGTTTTTCAGTTGATTTCACGTATGGTAATTTTTACTTGTCCGCAGCTTTTAACGGTGTTTATGGCAACGATGTGGTAAACTCGAACCGCATGATGGAAGAAGATATTACCACAAAAACAAGCATCTATAACGTAACCAAGCGGGTATATGATAACTATTGGCGTGAAGACAGAACAAATACTTCATATCCTCGACTTTTGTACACCGGCAGTTCGGGAACATTTACGAGTTTATTGGTGGAAGACGGCAGTTATCTCCGGTTCTCAAATCTGACCATCGGATACGACTTCAAGCTGAAAAAAAACAAGTTGTTTTCGGGAATAGGTGTTAGTCTTTCTGGTAGAAACTTGTTTGTACTAACCCAATATTCCGGCTATGACCCCGAAGTTGCCTCGTTTACTACTGACCCATTGCGGGTTGGTGTCGATTTTGCATCCTATCCTAACAATCGTTCGTATTCAGTAGGTGTTTCATTCGATTTTTAATCCTTCAATCAGCTAAAAAATGAAAAACAATATTTCAATGAAATTCAACTATCTGGCAATTATTATATTTTGTGCTTTTACACTTTTTGCTTCATGCGACTTTCTGGACGAGAATCCAACCACTTCGTTAGACAAAGAATCTGTTTTTTCTTCCGAGGCTTCGGCTAGAGCTGCGTTGCTTGGATGCTATAACCAATATGCCAATAACCGCTACCGTGGCGAACTGTACGAGTTGAACAGTTCGGTTATTCTTTCGGGAGGACTGGTAACCAGTGCTAACCAGATTGCCGCCGGAGTTCTAGATGAAATTACGCCAAATGCCTACCGCATTGTTCCAAATGTTTATCTACAGGCTTATACCGCCATAGAACACATTAATGTTTTTCTCAAGAATATAGAAAACAGTCCGATTGATGCAACAGTAAAAAATCAGAATATCGCGGAAGCAAAATTCTTGCGGGCTGTGATTTTCTTTGATTTGGTACGGCTTTTTGGGCGTGTGCCACTGAAAATTGAGCCTACAACGGTGAACAATCCGGGAAATTTGCCACGTGCCTCATTAACGGATATATATAAACAAATTATTACCGATTTTACTTACGCCGAAGCCGGCATGAAAGACAAGGACGAACAGGAAATCGGTTTTCCGCACCGTTTGGCGGCAACTGCTTACTTAGCAAAAGTGTATGTTCAGATTGCCTGTCTGACCGATAACCATCTCGAAGCCACTAACGAAAAAGGAAAAATCGGGGCGGATGGTTATGTGGGCAGCGCTAACGAATTGGCAACGGCGCTTATTCCGTCCGACGAACAAACGCTTTACGCTGCCGAACCGCAAAAATACTTTTGGGAAGAAGCTGTGAAAAAAGCGGAAACCGTTATCGCGGAGCATGTTTACGAATTGCAAACTCCGTTCGGAAATTTGTGGAGGGGAAGAACCCGGAATACCGCGGAATCGATTTTTGAAATCCAATACAGCTCCGACTTCGCTTCGGGGACTACCATCAGCGGAAGAACTTCGCCCAACCAGCGAACCGAGTTTAACCCGCTCATGCTGAATAATTCCGCGACGGCGCGTACCGCGGTCGATTACGCCACATTTTCACGGCACTGGCAGAAATACGGCAGCGATGCCAAACGCGAATCGGTTAAAAAAATCTCAAAAAACAACGAACCTGATGCCGACCCGCGCATCAACGAAAGTTATGTGTATTTTTCGTATAATGCATTTTCCGCCGATGCCAATGGAGTCTACAACATTCCTGTGGTGCGGAACTGCTATCCGCAGAGCGGTTTTCTGCCCCACCAGAAATACAGCGCGTTCACATACATTAAAAAGCACCTGGATCCGCTGCAAACGGTTACAACTTACAGTCATTTGAATTTTATTGTGTATCGTTATGCCGATTTGCTGCTGTTGTATGCCGAAAGCCTGAATGAACTGGGCAGAACCGGCGATGCAATAGCCTGCATCAATAGCAATATTTTAGACCGCGCAAGACGTTCGGGAAGTTTCTCAGCCGGTCAAACGCCGCAACCGGCAGACTGGAACACCTCGATGACACAGGAAGAAGTGCGGGAGGCAATTATGGAGGAACGCGAATATGAACTGCTCGGCGAAGGACACGAAACTTTCGACGTACGCCGGCGGGGTGTAGCATATCTGAAGAATCGCATTGACATTCACGACGATTGGTACGAAATACTTAGGGAAGACCCCTATTGGTCATACACCAAACCCCGATACACGTACTTTAAAGCTGACTCCTATATATATCACCGGGTTTATCGTGAATATCAGCCTTTTGTTTCCAATCCACTGGTGTTTTGTAAAAAGCATTTATTTATCCCTTTCCCTCAGAAGGAAATCAATCTGAATAGCCAAATAACTGCCGATGATCAAAATTTCGGGTGGTAGAACCTGTTTAATGAAATAAACGAATAAAATATGTCAAAATTAATGATATCAAAATTAATGCATTGTGTTGCTGTTGCTTGTGTTGCTGTTTCATTATTTTCGTGCAGTGAAAACGAAACCTATCAAGAGCCGAGTGACGACAATTTATCTCTCCGTCAACTTGTGAACAAGTATTATAAAAACAGCAATTTCCATATTGGCGCAACAACTGTCCCGGATTATCTTACTGATTTGAATAACAAGTCGTTGAGCGATATTTTTTATCGCGAATTTTCGTTAAATTTTATTCGGGATGAATTTAACCAAGCAGCCGTTTATCCACAACCCAACAAGGAATGGTTCGATGGAAAATATAAACACCTTTTTAATCTGGCACGAAAAAACAAGCAGATTTTATCTGTCGATGTGTCACTCTCACCCGATTGTTCCAACTGGATTAAAGATGAAAATACAGAAGCGAATACCATTGAAAATATTCGTAATATTCTGAATTATTACGTTACTAACACTGCAAAAGAGGCTCAAAAAAACAAGGACGTGGTAAAATGGATGACCGTAATCCGTCATCCCGTTTCGTCAGGACACGAAGGGCTTGAGTATGACGGAACAGGAACAACAAGGAGCTTTCAGGCGGGTGAATGGTTTGGACCTGTCGCTGGTTCTGGATATGAATTGCCGTGGATGCTCATCGGGTTTACCGACACATTGCTAAATAACTCAAATCTTGCCGAGCCACGAATTCCAAACTATATTTTCGAGGCTTTCCGTCTGGCAAATCAATATGCACCGGACGTGAAACAGCTTATCGCTCAGCCTGATGACGAAATGAACGACTACGTGTGGACTACCATCAAAGAACTTGCTGTAACCTTGCGCAGTAAAGGCCTAAAAATAGATGGAATCGAATGGATTGCATCACTTGATTTGCAAAAAGGATTTAGTGAAGAGCAGTTGCGCAAGCTTTCACTATTGATTGACTGGTGTTATCAGAACAACTTTGAATTTCACATTGCTGGTCTCGAAGTAAAATCGTCGGATGTAAACCGTTGGGATACGGAAGATTTGGACGGACTGAGAAATAAAGAAGCGGAAGTGTCTGCGTTGATGACCCCCATTGCCGGTTTATTAATCGAAAAAACAGGCAAAGGTGCGGCAACGCTGAGCTACGGTCTTTTTGACGGTCGATACGAAAAAGGAACCGGAACGTATGCTGTACTTTTTGATCACGATGGAAACAACCGTCAAATGTACCGGGATTTAAAAAACGAACTAATCCGCTACATATCAAACAATTAATATACAATATTACAAAAATAGATGCCTTATGAAAAGCATTTTAAGATATAAATCTCTGGTTGCAATTTTGTTAGCTACATTTTTACTTGCATGTCAGGATGAAGAATACCCGCTTACAAAAGATCTGTACAACGAATCGACAGAGGTGCTCAAAATTGCCTTAGACGATAAGTACAAGGAATTCAGTGCGGACGAACATTTTATCAGTGCAACTTTCGAGGGAAATTTCTGGTGGAATGCCGAAGTGAAATTAATCAATAGTGAAGGTGATTACGAAACTGAAAATTGGTTTTCTATTACGCCTATGCGCAACTTCGGAACGCGTGAGATTAATCTCTACCTTTCGCAAAATGTAGAGAAAAACCACGACCGGCAAGTGGAAATTACATTTACCTCCGACGATGGAAGTTATTCTAATACGCTTACCATTGTACAAAAAGCATGTAAACCTTTTGTAGATATTTCACAAACCGAAAAATCGTTTTCAATTTTGGGTGGAAAACTGAACATTTCTGTCAACGCTTCCGACCAATGGAAATTTACAGATTTACCAGCATGGATTCATGCTAGTTACGATCAGGAGCAGGCCTTTAAAAAAGGGAAAAATGTTGTATTGACTTTTGATGTAGATCCGTATCAGGGAGCTGATTTGGAAGAAGACAGAGTGTTTGAAATTATCTTTGAGTCTATTGAAGAAGGCAGTACCACTCAAAAGCAGACATTACGGATTTCGCAAGCCCTGATGGCAAAATCACCCGATGGCGTAAGCATTACCAATGGCGAAGATTTGCCGGTTTCATGGAATTCGGTTGCCGGAGCCATCTACTATGATGTATTGGCTTACGACTTGTCCGGAAATCTGGTCGGAACAAAACGGTACGAACCAGATAATCCTGAACAACCAACTCAATCCTGTTCCATTTCGGATATGGATTGGGGAACTTTTGTCGGCAAAATAGATGTAACAGTCAAAGGCTATCTGAGCGAAAATGTATGGCGCGAAAGTCCCAAAGGCAAAGCGCTTTCACACAATTATTTTTCCAATGATTCCGGTGACGGAAGCGACAGCAATCAAGAAGTATTGAGAATTTACAACCTGCGGCATTTGGAAAATGTACATCATAGTCTTGCTTCGGGCAGGTTTTTATACTACAAACAGATGTCCAATCTTGATTTGAGTTTCTACACCAACAATACATACAGCCCCATTGGATCTGTAACGATGCCATTCAAGGGATCTTTCAATGGGAATGGATTCAAGCTCAGATCATTGGTTTATAATAATTCAAGAAAAATCTTATACAATGATGCGTCTTTCTATTATGGCGTGTTTGGAGTTGTGGACGCTTCGGCAGAAGAACCGACGCAAATTTTCAATATTTCGATTGAAAACTTCAATATTAAAGCAGAAGATGCAAGTACTGCCGCTCTGGATATAAACAAGAATTATTGCGGGGTTTCTTTTTTGGCTGGACGTGTTAACGGAGGTGCAATAATTGAAAATTGTACGGTAAAAGATAGCCCGCTTATCGGAGGCGGAGCCACATCCCGGAATTATACAGGCGGCTTTGTCGGTTTATCGGATTATGCCATTATCAGGAACTGCAGCATTCAGGGAGGAAACATTACTTCAGCCCGAAGTGGTACACTTGGAGGTATTGTGGGACAAAGTATCAATGCTGCGACAGTTATCGAAAACTGCGTGAATAAAATCGACTATTTCAACACAACCACTTCTGTAACTTACGGCGGTATTTTAGGTAGAGGAGTCGGAACGATTAGAAATTGTGCAAATTACGCTGACATGAGAATGTCGATGTACACAGGCGGAATTTTGGGCGATGGCAATTATTATCTTGAAGGTACAAGCCTGAAAGCGGGTGTTGTTACGATTGAAGATTGTATCAATTATGGACATTATCAGGAAACAGACAAAATCGGTCCAATCGACAATGCCAACGGAGCTTCAGCAAGCGGCGGCATCGCTGGGAAAACAAGTTCAGCAAATAACAGCATCAGCCGTTGTGCTAATTACGGAAAATTGGTAAATCACATTTACAACCGCACCAATGCTGACAATCAAAGCACATATTACGGCGGTATCATCGGCAATGCAGCAAGAGTGACCATAACAGATTGTGTAAACTATGCCGACATTACAGGCGGAGTTGTCAACAACACCACGTCGAACACCCGCGTTTACAATGCTGGGGGAATTGCCGGACGAATGGATAACCATTCCCGTTCAAAAATCATAAACAGTTTTAATACCGGAGCTGTGATTTACACCTCGACAGGAAGTAACACCGCATCAACCACCCTTAACATAGGTGCACTCTGCGGATTATTCGAAGCAACACCTTCCAGCACAACTATTGTTGAAAGCTTCGCCTTGTCGGGAATACAAAATTCAACAAACAAGTTGTTAGGTACAAAAGAGTTGAACGCAGACAATACCGCTTCGTTTAAAACAGAATCCGAATTGAAAAGCAGCAACACATTTATCAATTGGGATCCTTCAGTATGGTTTATAATCGAAGGCAGCTATCCAGTTTTGAAAGGAATACAGAACAATTAATCACAGAAATATGAGAAAATTTATGAATAAAAAATGTAAATATCTGACATTGCTTTTAATTATCGCATTAGTAAGCGTTGCCTGTGGAAAGAAACAATCAACTGACATCTTTGATTTTCCTGATAATGAACGCCTCGCGAAAGTGGATACAAATTCCGTATTTCATGTAGCTGTCAAACAAATTACAGACGCGCCCGGCTATCATTGGTTTGCTTATTACGACAAGCTTCAATGCGATCCATCAGGACGTTATGTGTTAAGCATGCAAACTTCATTTGAACATCGGTCACCATTGCCTGAAGATACCATCATCATTGGTATAGTGGATTTAAAAAATAATTGCAAATGGATTGAATTGGGAAGTTCTCGTGCATGGGGATGGCAGCAAGGGTGTCAATTGCAATTCATACCAGGATCTAAAAATGAGGTTTTATGGAATGACCGGGAAGGTGATAAATTTGTATGTCGCATTGTAAACATAGAAACTGGTGAGAGAAGAACAATCCCAATGCCTATATATGCAGTGAGTCCAAATGGAGAATGGGCGGTGACTACCGACTATCGTCGCGTGAATGATACACGTCCGGGTTACGGCTATGCCGGAATTCCCGACCCTTATGCCAATGAATTGGCACCGGATAGTTCGGGAATCTGGAAAGTTGATTTGAAAACCGGTGAAGCGAAATTACTCATCTCAATCGCTCAGGTTGCCCGTATGGCAAATTCTTATGACACGGAAACGAAAGATGCAAAACACTGGTTCAATCATTTGTTGGTAAATCCTGACGGAACCCGGTTTATTTTTCTCCACCGCTGGCGTTATCCCGATGCCGAACGAACAGCTAAATACCTCGAAGTCGGCGGTTGGGGTACCCGAATGCTTACAGCTTCGATGGATGGAAGTGATATCCGCATAATCGATCCCTATAATTATACATCACATTTTATATGGAAAGACAAAAACCACATACTGGCATGGACGGAACTTCCCGAACAAGGCGAGGGCTTTTTTCTGTTCAAAGATTCGGTTATTCCGGAAATTACACACATAGGGAAAGGTGTAATGACCCGAAATGGACATTGTACTTATTTGCCTCATAATACCGACTGGATTGTAAATGACACATATCCCGATGAAAATCAGTTGCAATCGGTATATATATACCACGAACCAACCAACAAGCGTTATCCATTGGCAGAATTATATTCTCCGGAATTGTATGCAGGCGAATGGAGGTGTGATACACATCCGCGTACAACACCCGACGGCAAGGCTGTTATCGTTGATTCGCCCAATTACAACGGACGACAATTGTATATGCTGAGCATAAGTGATATCAAATGAAATGTTTCGGATGAAAAAGAAACTTCACGACTTTTCAGTTATTGAACAAATAATATTAAACTTTACAAACACATGAAGAAAAGAGTAATCCTTTTTAGCTTAGTATTTTTCAACCTGTTACAGTTCGTATCGGGGAATGATGGTCTTTACCCCCAAATTATTAACATTCAAAATCGCGAACAGATTTCACTGAACGGGCTATGGAGAACAATTGTAGACCCGCTCGAAGACGGTTATTACGATTATCGCTTGGAACCTAAAAAAGAAGGTTATTTCAAAGACATTGATTATTCAAACAATCGTACATTCTTACAGGAATATAACTTTGAAACAGAGAAAACACTATACGTTCCGGGGGATTGGAATACACAGCGTCCACAACTGTATTACTACGAAGGTACCGTTTGGTACCGGAAGCATTTCGATTACACTCCTAAAACTAACAAACGTGCTTTCCTTTATTTCGGGGCTGTAAACTACGAAGGCATTGTTTACCTGAATGGCGAAAAAATAGGACAACACATTGGTGGATTCACTCCATTTAATATCGAAGTAACCGGCTTGTTGAAACAGGGAAAGAATTCATTGGTTGTAAAAGCTGACAACAAACGCAAAGCCGAGGCTGTACCGACTGTGAACACCGACTGGTGGAATTTCGGAGGAATTACACGTCATGTTTATTTGGTAGAAACGCCCAATACATTTATTCGTGATTATTATATCCAGTTGGATAAAGCCAATCCGAAAGAACTATTTGGCTGGATACAAATTGATGGAGCACAAAGTTCTCAGCAGGTAAACATAGACATTCCTGAACTGAAAATCAACAAGACTATAAATACAAATGCGCAGGGTTATGCTGAATTGCGCATTCCGGCTAAGAATCTAGTGCTTTGGACACCCGAAAACCCGAAACTTTACGAGATAAATCTGTTATTGAACGGTGAAAGAATAAGCGATCAAATCGGATTCCGGACAATTTCCACACAAGGAACAGACATTCTGCTGAACGGAAAGAAAGTCTTTCTAAGGGGTGTCTGTATTCACGAAGAAACTGCGGGAAACAGTGCCCGTGCTGTAAACGAATCTGACGCACTTACCTTATTGAATTGGGCCAAAGAAATGGGATGCAACTTTGTCCGCCTGGCGCATTACCCGCATAACGAAAATATGGTCCGCGCAGCAGAACGCATGGGATTAATGGTTTGGAGCGAAATTCCGGTTTACTGGACAATTCATTGGAATAATCCTGCAACCTATGCCAATGCCGAATCACAACTTGTTGACATGATAACACGTGATAAAAACCGGGCGAATGTGGTAATCTGGTCGGTTGCCAATGAAACTCCATTAAGCGATGAACGATTAAACTTTCTTTCCAGACTAGTAGATAAAACACGCGAAATGGACAATACCCGCCTTGTTGCCGCAGCAATGGAGAAAGAAGAAATTCGTCCCGGCGTTATGACGGTTCACGATCCGTTGAGTGAAAAAATCGACTTAATCAGTTTCAACCAATATGTAGGTTGGTACGATGGCACATGGGAAAAATGTGACCGCGTAAACTGGCAATTCGACGTTAAAAAACCGGTATTTATCAGTGAATTTGGAGGAGGTGCGTTGATAGGACATCATGGTGACCGGAATCATTATTTCACAGAAGAATATCAGGAAGAATTGTATATCCGTACCATTAATATGTTGGAACGCATACCTGGTTTATCTGGTACTACTCCTTGGATATTGAAAGATTTCCGTTCCTCGCGTCGTCATGTACCCGATATTCAGGACGAATTCAACCGTAAAGGTCTGATTTCCGATAAAGGGGAAAGGAAAAAAGCATTTTATATCATGCAAAAATGGTATTTTGATATGATACAACGATCTAAATAATGAAATAATTGACTAATAAAGTCTATAATTATTCAAAGAAATAATTTATGAGTAATATCATCAGATCTCTTGTCCTTCTCACTTTATTTTTATTGATGGGCATCAACTTTCTGACAAGCGCTGAGCATAAATATGATACCGAATGGCAAATCGGTTATCACAATACTGAAAAGGAACAACCTGTCCAATGGTATCCGTCAGTAATTCCCGGTGCGGTACAGTTGGACATCATGAAAGCTGAAAACTACAAGCAACCCTGGTGGTATGCCGATAATGTCAGGCAGTTCGACTGGATGGAAAACGTATGGTTTACTTATAAAACCGAATTCAAACGACCCGTACTGAGAAAAGACGAGAGGCTCTTTTTCTTCTCAAAAGGAATCGACTACCGTTTCAAAATTATGCTTAACGGTGAAACACTTTGTGAACAGGAGGGCATGTTTACGTATGTGGATATTGACCTGACCGGACATTTGAAGAATATGAACGACCTATGTGTTGTACTTTATCCTGTTCCGAAAATTGCTATCAAAACAAACCCCGACAATGCCGAAGAATACAGGAGGAATGCACGCGAAAGTGCCAAGCCGGCAGTTAGTTATGGTTGGGACTGGCATCCGCGTTGTGTTACACGAGGCATCTGGGACGAAACTTATCTCACTGTGCGTTCTGCTACCCGCCTTACCGATGTAGCTTTGTCGTACACCCTTAACGACAGTCTGACAATGGCTCATATTGATCTCAATGTAGAGGGTGTAAATCTTTCAGGTAAATCATTCCGGTGGATAATGAAATCCCCCAATGGAGAAACTGTCATTGACAGGCAGGGTGTTTTATCATCCGATAAGTCCGGTTTGAATACAGAGTTGGCTTCACCTGAACTTTGGTACCCCAATGGTTACGGTGATGCTAAGTTATATGTCTCAGAATTTGTATTGCTTAACGGTGGACGCGAAATAGACAGACAAAACTGGCGAACAGGCTTTCGACGTATACGTTTGGTGATGAACGCAGGAACATGGGAAGATCCGCAGCCTTTCCCCAGTACCCGATCAGTAGCCCCATCAGGTATTGAAGTTAATAATCTGCGTATTTTCGCAAAAGGCAGCAATTGGGTGCATCCCGATGTTTTCATCGGGCAGATTACTCCCGAACGTTATCGCGAACAACTCGAACTGGCAAAAAATGCCCATTTCAACATCCTGCGTGTTTGGGGTGGCGGCATCGTAAATAAGGAAGATTTCTTCAACATATGCGACGAATTGGGTATCCTTGTCTGGCAAGAGTTTCCATTATCCTGCAATTTATACACCGACAAACCTGAATATGTTAAGGTTTTGGAGCAAGAGGCAACTTCTATTGTCAAACGTGTTAAAAAGCATGCTTGCTTAGCACTGTGGTCGGGGGGCAACGAATTGTTTAATTACTGGAGCGGCATGACCGACCAATCGATGGCCCTGCGTATGCTGAACAGTGTTTGTTACCATCTTGATCCACAAACTCCGTTCATATATACTTCACCATTCTACGGAGTTGGACATGGTCACTATCTTTTCTACGATAAGGAAATAGATAAGGAAGTATTTCAATGGATGACTACGGCTCACCGGACAGCTTACGCTGAGTTTGGAGTTCCTTCTGTGTCGAATGTAGATGTGCTGAGAAGTTTTATTCCGGTCAACGAAGTTTTCCCTCCGCGAAAAGGAACAGCTTGGGAAACCCATCATGCCTTCAATGTATGGCGACCGGAAAGTTGGTTGGAACTTGAAACATATAAAAAATATTTCGGCGAACCGAAATCGCTGGAAGAATTGGTAAAAAACAGCCAATGGATGCAAAATGAAGGATATAAGTTTATTTTTGAGGAATCCCGCCGGCAAATGCCTTTCTGCTGTATGGCGATCAACTGGTGTTTTCAGGAACCTTGGCCAACGGCAGCCAACAACAGTCTCATCAACTACCCCAATGAACCGAAGCCGTCTTATTACGAAGTAAAAAAAGCCTTGCGTCCTGTGTTGGCAAGTATCCGCATCCCAAAGTTTGAATGGTACGAAAATGAAGATTTCAGTTGCGACCTGTTTTTATTGAACGATTCATATGCGCAAATAGAACCACTAAAGCTGGTTGTTACGCTGCAATATGATGACAAGGAAACGGAGCAGTTTGTTTGGAATTGTTCTGGAACAGGTCCGTTTAAAAATGTACAGGGGCCGACAGTTCATTTTCGGATGCCGAAAATAAAATCAGGTCAGTTTACCATTCATATCAAGGCAGAAGGAAAACCTGAATATGATTCGAATTACACTTTTCTGTATAATCCATTGATTATCAACAACAATTAATACTTTTTCTTCCATGAAAAAAATCATTCTTCTCAGCGGATTGTTATTAGTAAGCCATTTTATCTTTTCACAATTAAAACTGTCGTCGTTGTTTACTGATGGTATGGTATTGCAACAAAACACATCGGTTGCTTTTGGGGGACAGGCAAAAGCCGGTTCAACTGTTAACATACAACCTTCGTGGGGAGAAAAGAGTTATTCGACAAAGGCCGATAAAACTGGTTACTGGAAAGTAAAAATACCAACCCCAGAAGCTTCTTATGACGAACATAACATTACTATAAAAGGAGAAAAAACGATTGTTATTCATAACGTTCTGGTAGGCGAAGTTTGGCTTTGTAGCGGACAGTCAAACATGGCAATGCCAGTCTATGGATTTACATCTCAACCTGTAATAGGATCGACAGAAGCTGTTTTCAATTCGGAAAACAGTTTTATCAGACATTTTAACATCGAACGGCACAGCACAACAACACCTCAAACCGAGTTGAAAGGTCAATGGTCAAAAGCAAGTCCCGGAACCACTGGATTTTTCTCTGCAGTGGGCTATTTCTTTTCACGACAACTTCAAAAAACATTAAATGTACCTGTTGGAATTATTCACAGCAGTTGGGGCGGTTCTACCATCGAAGCATGGATGTCCAAAGAAGCTATCGAGAAATTCCCCGACAAAACTATTTTAACTGCCGATAAAGACATAAAATCGCAACATCAGACTCCCTGTTTGCTTTATAATGGCATGATACATCCCCTGGTTGGATATGGAATTAAAGGAATGCTTTGGTATCAGGGCGAGAGCAACGTCAAGAACTATCAGCAATACGATTCACTTTTTATAGCAATGAACCATGATTATCATACAAAATGGGGAATAGGAGAATTTCCCATATACATCGCTCAGATTGCTCCTTACAAAAGAATCAACAATGTATACATGCGTGAACAGCAATTATTGTTATCTCAAAAGCTAGAAAATTCCGGAATCGTTGTTTTGCTGGATGCAAAAAGCCCTGATAACATTCATCCCGCCAACAAAGAAATTGTTGGGAATCGCTTTGCTTATCTGGCACTTGGGAAATCTTACGGATTAAGTAATATCCCCCACAAAAGTCCGGAGTATAAAAAGATGGAAATCGTCAATGACACAATTAACTTGTATTTTAATTACGCTCCACGTGGATTATGTTTAATTACAAAACAACCGCAACAGTTTCAAATATCCGGTGAAAACCGTATTTTTACAACAGCTAATAATGTAACTGTCAGTAAGAATATTGTGAAAATCTGGTCATCAGAAGTAAAAAAGCCAGTTGCAGTTCGATATGCATTTAACGACGAAGCAGAAGCCGAACTTTTTTCAACTGCAGGTTTTCCTGTTTCATCATTCAGAACAGACAACTGGGAATAAAACAAATGAAATATAAATCAATCATATTAGGAGTTCTGATAATATTTATCAATTCTCTGAATGCTCAAAATTACCGTTTTGAACATCTAGGGCTTAACGAAGGTTTATCGCAAGTTACCGTAAATGCAATTTATCAGGACGAATTCGGCAGAATGTGGTTTGCCACGCGTGACGGATTAAATGCCTATGATGGCAGAGATATCCGTACTTTCCGTCCCATACCGGGAGATTCAACTTCGCTTCCGCAATCGAATATACGTGCCATAACCGGTGACGATAAAGGACATCTATATTTGCAAACTGTTAATTCGGTGGTCGTTTTCGATATGAAATCAGAGATTTTCACCGAAATCTTATACGAAGGAAACAGCGCAATTGGAAAATCGAAGAATGGAGTATGGATTGCTTCAGCGGGACATTTATATCATCACGATTCTCAAACTGAGCAGTTAGAACATATATATGACTTTGAAGACAAATTACTTGAAATCAATGCTATATTTGAAACCTCAAAAAACACATGTCTCATCGGAACGATAAAAGGCATGTTTTCACTTGACGAAAACCTAACTTTAAAACAATATTTTCCAAATTCAGATATCCGTGCCATATACGAAGATAAACAGCAAACAATCTGGGTTTGTTCTACCAACAAAGGTTTAATAAAAATATCTCCAAATGGCGATGTCATGTATTTTCAACATGAGAAAGGCAATCCCAATTCTATCGGAAACAATTTTGTACGGGCCATTTGCGAAGACAACTCAGGATGTTTGTGGGTTGGATCGCCATTCGGGCTTAGCCGCTTTAATCCCACAACTGGAAGTTTTCGTACCTATATTTCCGAAAGCGAGAATCCAGGTAGTTTAAGCCATACATCTATCATGTCGTTATATAAAGATAAGCAAGGTACCATCTGGGTCGGAACGTACTTTGGTGGCGTGAACTACGTCAACCCCGAAGAACAGACAATACGTTACTATTATCCATCACAAGACGGACTGCCAAACGGTGTAATCGGCAAATTTACTGAAGATAAAAACGGCATTATATGGATATGTACCGAAGGTGGAGGATTGGCCTCATTCAACCCTATAACCGAAAAAATTGAGTCACACCCTATAAAAGGGACTAATTTGAAAGAAATCTACTATGACCCCAAAAAACATTGTTTATGGATAGGGACACATGTATTTTATCTGATAAAATTCGACATCTCGACTAAACAAGAAACAGTTTTTGATGGTTCATCTGCTGACAAATCCACGTTCTTCGGGCGTAATATAATGAGCATTATCCCATTTCGTGATGAACTTCTCATTGGGACAGTTCAGGGAGTTCTGCTTTTTAATCCGAAAACCAAGCGAGTAAAACATCTATTAGATAAACAATACCGCAACATTGTTACAGCCATGGTACTCGATTCAAAAAATCGATTGTGGATAGGAAGTGAAAGATCCGGTTTACTCTGCTATGATTTTAATCATAAAACTGTTTCTTTGTATCAGCACCGTAACGGGAGGGCAGGTAATCTGAGCTCTGATTACATCAACAGTATTATTGAAGACAGCCAACAGCGAATATGGATTGGAACGCGTGGTCATGGATTAAATTTATATCAGCCTAAGACGAATGACTTCAAAGTTTTCACAAAAGAAAACACTGGTATAGTTGATAATAACATTGTTGCCCTGGCTGAACTGCCAACTGGAAAATTATTAATCGGAACATCGACCGGATTATCCATTTTCAATGCATCCGACAATAATTCGATGAATTATCAATTGCAAGACGGACTCCCCCTTTCCACCATCAACGAAAAAGGGCTTTATATTTCAAAAAACGGCAATATATACCTCGGCGGTGTCAATGGTATGGCCGTACTTACTGAAAAGGATATTCAATCAAAAAAACAACCTTTCAATATTTACTTCAATAAACTGTATGTGAACAATCAAGAAGTACGTCAAGGCGACAAAAGCGGTATTCTGCAGGCAAGTCTTCTTTATACAGAGGAAATTAAACTAAAGCCTGGTTTTTCAGTATTTTCAGTCGGATTTACTACCGATAACTACATTAAAACTCATCAAAATAATATACAATACAGGTTGAAAGGTTATGAAACAAACTGGATGGATGCACGATTCGGCAATATGCTAACATACACCAACCTAAACCATGGGAAATACACCTTGGAACTACGTTCGAAAGATTTCCCCAATGTAGTTAAAACGCTTTCCATTATTGTCGTACCTCCTATTTATAAGACATGGGTAGCTTATTTGCTATACTTTATTTTAATTGCAGGGTCATCAGCCTGGGCTTACAATCAGGTAAAAATACGTTTGAAATTAAAAACTTCTCTTGATTTCGAAAAACACGAAAAACAAAGAAATGAAGAAATTATTCAGAGTAAACTGCAGTTTTTCACAAATATCTCCCATGAATTTCGTACACCAATTACCCTTATTCTTGGACAAACTGAAAATTTGATGCAATCTCACAACATCCATCCATTGGTGTACAAAAAGATTCTGAATATTCATAAAAATGCTTCCAATCTATCAGATTTAATCAACGAACTACTTGATTTCCGTAAACAAGAACAGGGACATCTAAAACTTCGGATTTCGAAGGTTAATTTCGTAGATCTTTTGAAAGAAGTTTTTATTGACTTCAGCGAATATGCACAACAAAACCAAATCACTTTCAAATTTAACCGAAATGCAGATGTTATAGAAGTCTGGGTTGATGTAGAACAAGTACAGAAAGTAATCAACAACTTGTTGTCGAATGCATTTAAATATACTCCACCCGGGAGAAGCATCACGATATCAGTTGAAGAAACCGATACTGAAGTAATATTTGCCGTATCCGATACCGGACAAGGTATTCTGCCCGACAATATAGACTATATATTCAATCGTTTTTACCAGGGAAAACAGCAGGGAAACATACCTGGAACAGGAATAGGTCTTGCTTTGACTAAAGGAATTATCGATGCGCATAAAGGAGTAATTCAAGTTGAAAGTGAAATAGACAAAGGTGCTACTTTTAAAGTTATCCTGAAGAAAGGAGACATTCATTTTGCTGAAGATGTGGTCCGTATTGAATCAAAAAAAGAAATTCTGAGTTATGAAAATAGTGAGTTAGATACAGAATTTATCGAAGAAATAAAAAAAACACAGGACTATAATGATGGTGAGCGATTCCGATTGTTGATTGCAGAAGACAATGACGATGTCCGAAATCTACTGAAAGATGTTTTTGATCCGATCTATCAGGTTGAAATTGCTGTGGATGGTGTTGATGCCTTGAATAAAGTACGGGAATTTAAACCTGATGTTGTTATAAGCGATATCATGATGCCCCGTATGTCTGGAATTGAACTCTGTAATAAAATAAAAAATAATTTTGACATCTGCCATATTCCAGTCATACTGCTTACGGCAAAAACAGCTGTCGAACATAAGTTTGAAGGCTTCCGGATAGGTGCCGACGATTATATAACAAAACCTTTCGACATAAAGCTATTGGTTATCCGCTGCAATAACCTGGTAAACAACCGGCGAATGCTGCAGAAAAAATTTTTCCATGAGCCTGAATTTTCAGAACAACAACTTGCAACTACCGAAGTTGATTTGGAATTTATCCGAAAAGCAACCCTGATTGTTGAAAAGAATCTCGACAATCATGATTTCAACGTAGATGTCTTTGCTGAAGAAATGGCGCTGGGGCGCACTTCACTCTTTACCAAGCTGAAAGGAATTACGGGACTTACACCCAACAATTTCATATCGAATATCCGCTTAAAAATGGCTGCCCGTATGCTCATTTCCAACCCGCAGATGAACATCAGCGAAATAGCATATTCGCTCGAATTCAGCAGTTCACGTTATTTTAACAAGTGTTTTCGTGAACTTTTTGGTTGTTCGCCCAGCGAATATCGCAAAAACAATATCAGTTGAACTTTCGTATCAATATCTTCGTACAATTGTAACGCACTTATCCAGCTTTTCATGCTTATTTTTGTTTCAAAATCAATCATCAACAAACAAATGAAAAAATATTCTATTTTCTTATTCTTTGTAATTACATTATTTCCGGTAAATTGTAAATCAATTGATCTGGTAGAACAAAATTTTCAGACAGCCCAAAATCAGTACAGAAAAATGTTATCACTAATTGGAGATTCAGATGCGCTTCCTAAAAGTGCTGATTCCAACGGTAAACTAATTAGTACTGAAAAAATTGAAGACTGGATACGTGGATTTTTTCCTGGCAGCTTGTGGTATATCTACGAGAATACAAAAGACAATTTTTGGAAGGATGCTGCAATTAAGCAAACAAATAAGCTATATCCTGTACAATACTTTAACGGTCATCACGATGTTGGCTTCATGATGTATTGTAGTTATGGAAATGCCTATCGGCTTACTGGCGATAAATCATACGAGAGTATTCTTATTAATTCTGCAAATTCGCTGTGTACCCGCTATTATCCATCGGCAGGTGTGATACGATCTTGGGATAACAATACATCACGGAATGGTGAAGTATGGCATTGCCCGGTAATAAATTAGACAAAGATTGGGTATACAGCGATTATAAATATTTTACTTTGCAATCACTTTAAATGCATCC